>JANODP010000135.1:0-47986 GCA_031412755.1 Schlesneria sp.
CAACTTGTTCAACAACTCGGGGTTGGCCGGCGGATTGGTTTCGCGCATGTCGTCCTCGGGTTCGACGATGCCCCGGCTGAAGAAGTGCTTCCAGTAACGATTGACCAGCGCCTTGGCGAAGAACGGATTCTGGGAATCCGACATCCAGTCGGCCAAGAGTGTGCGAGGATCATCTTCCGGCGTCACGGTCAGTGGTTTGCTGCCGAGTCCGGCGGGAGCCAGCATTTTGCCGGTTCGTTCGTTGCGAGCCTGGGCCGGGCCCTGGTTGTCGATCGTGAAGATGCGCTTGTCTCGCATCGCGTTGTTGCCGCCGATGATGTTCTTCTTGCCCACGCGACTGAAAAAGGCGGCCAGACCGTAGTAGTCGTCCTGACTCCACTTCTCGAACGGGTGGTGATGGCAGCGCGCACATTGAATACGCAGCCCGAGGAACAGTTGCGACACATCCTCGACCTGCTCGTTCGGCAGATCGACTTCGCGATACCACGCCACGGGCGGATTGTCGTCGGCATTGCCCGAGGCGGTCACGATTTCCCGCACGAATTGATCGTACGGTTTGTTTTCGTAGAGGCTCGACCAGATCCACTTGTGGAAGCCGTAGGTCGGAGCGGCCTGATCGTTGGCCCGCTTCTTGTTGCGCAGCACCAGATTCCATTTGTTCGCGAAGTAGTCGGCATAGGCGGGGGAATCGAGGAGCTTGTCAATGACCTTGTTGCGCTTCTCGGGATCGGCATTGGCGAGGAACTCGGCCGCTTCGGCTTCCGTCGGCAATGTGCCCGTGACGTCGATGTACAGACGGCGCAGGAATGTGCCGTCATCGCAGACGGGTGAGGCGGGGATACCGAGCACGTCGAGCTTGCCCACGACCGCCTCGTCAATGAAATTCTTGAGGGCCGGCTTGGCGGCGATCTCGGCTCCGAGTGGGATCGTCGAACGGAAGACGGCGACCTGGCCCTGGTATCGTGCCATGATGGCCACTTCACCGGCGAGGTCGAGCGTCTTGACGAGGCCCGTCACGCTCACCTCCGCCATCTCGGGATCGTTCGCCTCGAACAGCGCCATGCGAGTCACGTCTTCGGTCGAACCGTCGCTGTACGTGGCCTGCACCGTGATCTGCTGATCGGCACCGCGGTCCATCAAGCGGCCCTCGGGGACGCACTTGATGCTGGCCACGACGGGGTCCTTGTCGGAACCATAGGGCATCCCCTGTTCAATCCAGCGATGGATCAGGCGGTACTCGTAGCCATCCACTTCCATGCGCTTGCCGCCACCGTGAGGCGACTTTCCAACCGGCTTCGTCAGCAGCAGGCTTTGGCCCGGTGACGTTGGAAAGATTCGCCGACCGCGGCCTTCCTTTACGAGGAACTCGTGATCGTCCTCGGGGAAGAAGCCCAGCAAGCCGAGTTTGAAGCCGTTCTGCCCGCTGGCCTTGCCGTGGCAGCCGCCGCTGTTGCAACTGAGCTTCGTGAAGATCGGCACGATCTGATTGGGGAAGTTGATCGGGACATCATTCGCCACGCCCGTGACTTCGACCGGAATCTGGGCAGCGAGGTTGCCCGAGGCGACAGCCTTCACGACGGCCTTGCCATCCTTGATCGGCGTCATGTGCCCGGTGGCATCCACCAGCACGACACCGGCCGGCTCGGAGGTGTACTGCACCGATCGCGTGTGATCGCGAAGCTGTCCGCTCGAATAGACGCCGGTCGCAAACAGTTGCTGCCGCCCGTCACGGCTTCGCAGCAACACGCCCTTCCCTTCGACATTCGGTTCCAGCCGAAGCTGCGTCAGTTGGCCGGGATCACCCAGCCCCTTGGGCGGAGCCGCAATCGCTTCACGTCCCACACCCGCCATCATGGCCAGTGCCAGAACGCCAACGGACAGTCGACAACATCGGAGCGCTCGATCGTGCATGGTCAGTTCCTCATGCCGCAGGGCAACGAACAGATGGAAACATCAACGCGGGAAATCGAACGGCAAAGCGGACCTCCGCCATTTCCGTTCATTGGGGTTTTCTTACAGGCAGGTTGCCGAGGAGTGACCTTGGCGAGTTCAGGAGAGTTTTTCGAGGCAGGTTTACGTGCAAGCAGGTCGTCAACATATCGACACCCGCCGCTTTGTCAAGCTGTTGCGATGAAGTCGTCCTGGCGGAAGCGGTCAGTTTTCGAGGGTTACACAACCCGGGTTGGTCGTGACTGTCGTAATGGTTGCAGCGGCCGGTTGAAGTTCAAGTCGAAGAGGATCGCCACGGAAGTCACGGAAACGCATGGATGGGGCCGGACAAAGCCGGGGTCAGGCACTTCGGAAATTCGGAATTGGCCAAAGGGTAGCGGTCTCTGGGATCAAACCTCAATCCGGCCAATTCCGAATTTCCGAAGTGCCTGACCCCGGCTTTGTCGTCCCAGACCGAGAACGGGCCGATCGTCTTGACAACTTGTTCAAATTCCCAGACAAGCCGAGTCGAACGGAAACGTGGACGCGAAGGAGGAAGGTTGTGGCTCAAGACACGCGGTACGAATTGACGCAGGAACAATTGCGCGCCCATCCACGCCGGTGGCTGGTGACGGGCGTGGCCGGCTTTATCGGCTCCCATCTGTTGCAACGGCTGTTGGAGTTGGAACAGGAGGTTGTCGGTTTGGACAACTTCGCCACCGGCCACCAGCACAATCTCGATGATGTCGCCGGAGTCGTCGGCCGCGAGGCGTGGAGCCGCTTCCATTTTCTCGAAGGCGACATCACCGATTTGGAGACCTGCAGCCGGGCGTGCCGGGGGGTCCAGACGGTCCTGCATCAAGCCGCTCTCGGTTCGGTGCCGCGTTCGATCGAGAACCCGCTGGCCAGCCACGAGTCGAACATCACCGGTTTTCTCAACATGCTCATCGCGGCCCGGGAGGCCCAGGTGACACGTCTGGTTTACGCGTCGTCCAGCGCGGTCTATGGCGATCACCCCGCGCTGCCCAAGCGCGAAGAACAAACGGGAAATCTGCTTTCTCCCTATGCGCTCACCAAAATGACCAACGAACTGTATTCCGCGGTGTTTGCCCGCTGTTATGAAATGCAGGCGGTCGGTCTGAGGTACTTCAACGTGTTTGGCCGGCGACAGGACCCGAACGGGGCTTATGCCGCGGTGATTCCCCGGTGGTTCCGCAGCCTGCTGCACGGCGAGTCGTGTCGCATTTTCGGCGACGGCGAAACCAGCCGCGATTTCACGCACGTGAGCAACGTGGTTCAGGCGAACCTGCTGGCCGCGACGACAACGGCGGACGTGGCGGGCCAGGCCTTCAACGTCGCCTGCGGTGGACGCATGACACTGCGGGAACTGCACGACTCCATTGCCACCGTGCTGGTCCAGCGGGGAGTGCTCTCCTCGGTCCCCGCGCCGATCTGGCAGCCGTTCCGACCGGGAGACGTGCGCCACTCGCTGGCAGACATTTCAAAGGCCCGCGAATTCCTCGGTTATGAACCGGGCTGCACACTCGCCGCCGGACTGGGAGAAGCGGCGGAGTGGTACATCGCTCAAAGTTCCGCCGGACAGCCGACAGGAACGGTGTGAGGGCGACTCGCGCGGCCGGGTTTTCCGCCGGGTTTTGCAACCGTGCGGAACGAGCCGCTCACCCCAACTCTTCGAGCTTGTGATTTTTTCGCCACCGACCTTGCGTCGGTGGTTCAACGGCTTCTGCGCTACTCAATTCTTCGAGAGTTTCGAGTAGGGCAGAAGCCGCTAAACCCCCGGGACAAGCCCGGGGGCGAAAAAATCACAAGCTCTTCCGGGTGCGGATCGAAGCCGGCGTTCCCTCGCGCGGCATCGACAACGTCAATCAACCCCGCAGACGTTGCGAACGCACTGATTCAATCTCCAGCTATCACTACCCACGTCACGAGGGATCGGTTAACTTCCCGTGCTGCGCGCGACTTTTCGCCGGGCCGAAGGGTTGCGCAGGACAGCACCGACCGTGGCTCGGCGTGCGTTCGAGTCACCGGCGATCACGCTCAAAGAGACAGGGAACCGTCCATGACGTTGTCGGAACTGCTGGAAAGCAAGTTTCGGGGCGATATTCGCTTTCGAGGAGCCGCGTACATTCAGGCCGAGCGGGTCTCCGTGATCCGGGTGACGGCCGACCATGTGTTTGCGGTGGTGCGGGACGGCGTCGAGTTTCAAACGCAGCTCAGCCGCGACGACGGTGCGATCCGGATGGTGTGCAATTGCGTCGGAACCTCCGCCAATCCGAGCGGCAATCCGCACTGCAAACACCTGTGGGCCACGGTGCTGGCCGCCGACGCCGGCTCGTATGTGTCGGGGGCGACGAAGCCCGGCTATTACCCCCCCTTCGTGGTGGATGACGACGCACCACTGAGTTTCGGTGCCGATTCCGAACTCTGGGACGAGGAAGAGGCCGACGCGTTCGCCTCGTCGGGGCGTTCCACGAAGATGCGGACCGTCGAGCGTGAAGCCGCCCGTGTCGAGGCGGCTCCGCGGCTCAAGGAATGGGAAACCCGGCTGAGCGAACTGCGCAAAGAGATGCAGGGCGAAGAGTCCTCCAACTCGGCAGCCGGCCGCGAGCGGCAGGTCTTCTACGAGATCGACGCCAAGGCGAGCAACGAGGCGGGGCTGATTGTCATTCAAACCTCGCAGCGGCAGCGCCGCGCCAACGGCGAGTGGGGGAAGCTCAAGCCGCTCAAGTTGCGTCCCGGCAAGTTTGACGAAATCGACGACGACGAGGATCGGCGGATCCTCGCGCATCTCGTCGGAGGGACTCCCGACCGGGCCGCGCTCTCCGCGCAAGTGGCCGATAATCTGGCCGCGTTCCGGTATCGAGTCCCCCACGATTTGTGTCAGCTCCTGCTGCCGGCGATCTGCGCCACCGGACGCATCCGATTGCTGGGCGATGACGAGCGGGTCACCGAAACCCTGTCGTGGGACGAAGGCCCGTCGTGGGAGCTTTGTCTGGCGGTCGAGTTCCAGGCCGAACAGCAGGTCTGGAAACTGCGGGGGACACTGCGCCGCGGCGACGAGAAGATGGCCCTGCGAGATCCGGTCCTCGTCGTGCCGGGTGGACTGGCGATCACGGACACGCAGGTGTGCCCGTTTCAGGATTTCGATGCCTATCCGTGGGTCACGCTCCTGCGCCGGTCCGATGACTTCCAGGTGGCGGCGGGAGAGGAGCACGCGCTGGTCGATCGCCTGCTCGACATGCCCGCCCTGCCAAAGCTCGAGCTACCCGAAGAACTGCGGTTGGAGGAGGTCGTCATCACTCCGCAGCCGATTCTGGTGGTTCACGCCCCGGCCCGTTCGCGCTGGCATCAGGACCGGCTGAAGGCCGAGATCCAGTTCGATTACGACGGGACTCCCGTGCGCGGGACCAGCAGCCAGTGGGCCATCGTGCAGCGTCAGGCCAACCGCTGCCTGGTGCGCGACCGTGCGGCCGAAGGGCTGGCCTGGTCGCAGTTGCAGGATGGCGGCTTTCGGCGGCTGCTCGATCAGCGGCGCGGTCAGCACGACGTCGAGATCGCCGCGCGCGATCTCGCCCCCGCCGTGCGCAAGTTGATCGCCGCAGGCTGGCAGGTCCGCGCCGACGGCAAGCAGGTGCGGCAGCCGGTCGATCTCAAGTTCCAGATCAAATCGAACATCGATTGGTTTGAGCTGCACGCCAGTGTCGATTTCGGGGAGGCCCGCGTCACGTTTCCCGAGTTGCTGGCGGCGCTGGCCCGCGGCGACGGCACGATCGTGCTCGACGACGGCTCGCTCGGAATTCTGCCCGAGGAATGGATGGAGCGTTACGGGCTGCTGGCCGGGCTGGGAATCGCCGAGGGAGACCACCTGCGGTTCACCAACGTGCAGGTCGGGATTCTCGACGCGCTCCTCTCGACACAGCAATCCGTCGATTACGACGCCCGCTTCCTGGAGGTCCGCGATCGGCTGGCCAAGTTCGACGGGATCAAGACCGAAAGCGAACCATCCTCGTTTCATGGTGAGCTGCGGCCCTATCAGCGCGAGGGGCTGGGGTGGCTGCGGTTCCTCGAAGAGTTCCAGTTTGGCGGCTGCCTCGCGGACGACATGGGACTCGGCAAGACGATTCAGATGCTGGCCCTGCTCGAAGGGAGACGGAAGCGCAACAAGAAGCGGATGGCCTCGCTCGTCGTCGTCCCCAAGTCGCTGATGTTCAACTGGCGGCAGGAGGCCGAGAAGTTCACGCCCGACATCAAGGTACTGGAGTACTCGGGTCTCGACCGGGCCAAGTCGCGCGACGACTTTGGCAAGTACGACCTGATCCTGACGACCTACGGCACACTGCGCCGGGACGTGCTGGTGCTGAAGGACATCGTCTTCGATTACGTGATTCTCGACGAGGCGCAGGCGATCAAGAACTCAACGTCGCAGGTGGCCAAGGCGACGCGGCTGTTGCAGGCGCGGCACCGCATCGGGCTGAGCGGCACGCCGATCGAAAACCATCTCGGCGACCTGTGCTCGATCTTCGAGTTCCTCAATCCCGGCATGCTGGGGCGCAGCTCGGCGTTCAAGCTGCACGCCGCCGATCCCGAAAACACCGAGACCCGCCGCGTGCTGGCCGACGGACTCAAGCCGCTCATCCTCCGACGCACCAAGCAAAGCGTGGCCAGCGAACTGCCCGAGAAGCTCGAACAAACCATCTTCTGCGAGATGGGCGACGACCAGCAGCGGCTCTACAACGAACTGCGGGCTCACTACCGCGACTCGCTGCTCGGGATCATTGAGGACCAGGGCCTTGCCAAATCCAAGATGCACGTTCTGGAGGCGCTGCTGCGACTGCGGCAGGCCGCCTGCCATCCGGCGCTGCTCAACAAGACGACGGGCGACGAATCGAGCGCCAAGCTCGACGTACTCATCCCGCACATCGAAGAACTGATCGAGGAGGGTCACAAGACGCTGGTCTTCTCGCAGTTCACCAGCATGCTGGCGATCGTCAAGCAGCACCTCGACAAGAAGGGGATCGTCTACGAGTACCTCGACGGCCAGACCCGCGACCGCAAGGAGCGCGTCCAGCGGTTCCAGACCGACAAGGACTGCGGCGTCTTCCTGATCAGCCTCAAGGCGGGCGGCTTGGGCCTCAACCTGACGGCCGCCGACTATGTCTTCATCCTCGACCCGTGGTGGAACCCGGCGGTCGAGACGCAGGCCATCGACCGGGCTCACCGCGTCGGACAGACGCGCCAGGTCTTCGCCTACCGCCTGATCTGCAAGGGGACCGTCGAAGAGAAGATCGCCGAACTGCAGGCCCAGAAGCGCGAACTCGCCGACGCGATCCTCGAACAGAACAACTCGGTCCTCCAGGACCTGACGGCCGATGACCTGAAGTTGCTGCTGTCGTAACGAGTTGCGGCCCAATTCTTGGCGGTGAGAGCGATTGGGTGGCGAGATCTGACCAACGGGAACGCCCCGGAGCGACCAATCCGGGCCATCGCTCCGCTCTGACACGGCCACCCATTCGGACGGCTACTGCTGTCTGCCGGTGAATGCCTGATGTCTGTCGACTAGCGCCTGATGTCGGTCGGTGAGCGATTGTTTTCGGTCGGCGAGCGATTGTTGTCGGTCGGCGAGCGATTGTTGTCGGCCGGCGAGTGATTGTTTTCGGTCGGCGAGCGATTAATCTCGGTCGGTGAGCGCCTAATCTCTGTCCGCGAGCGATTAATCTTGGTCGGCGAGCGCCTGATGTCTGCTGTGTGACTGGATCTGACCAACGGGAAGGCCCATGTGCGACCACTTCCCGGGCCATCGCTCCGCTCTGAGCCGGCCACCCCGCCGCTCCTGATCCGCGACCGTCCCCAAAAAAACGAAAAAGCCCAGTCGTGAGACTGGGCTTTGCTGTCGAATGAGCTTTGAGAAGCGGGCGGATCCCGGTGGTCACATGCCGTGCTTGTCACGTCGGAGCTTCCGCCGCTTGATCTTCCACCGCGCGTCACGCTTCTGCTTGGTTGTCTGTTTGGCTCGTTTGGGTTGCGACTTGTTCATCGTGGTTCAATTTCCGTCTGAATCTCGGGTTCATGCGGCCCCATCGGCGGCCGGCGGGTCGAGGAATGAGCGGCAGAAGATAGCAGGCAACCCACCGTCCGCAAAGCCAAAGCCGCGAAATGTTCTCTTCTGTGGCGAACTCGGTTAGATTGAGCCGCCCGAATGATCCTTCCCGAATGCGACTCACCCCCCGCCCATGCTTGCCACTCCTCACGCTGCCGCCTCTGTTCGTGACCGGCTGGCGAAACTTCCGCCCCTGCGATATGGCGGGCTGACGCTGGCGTCGAGGTATCTCCTCTCGCCGCTCGCCGGGTACACGAACCTCCCCTTTCGGCGGATCGTCCGCGAACTGGGCGGGATCGGACTGGCGACGACCGACTTGGTCAATGCCCGCGGACTCCTGGATGGCAGCCCGAAGACGCTGCAACTGATCGAGACCTGTCCCGAGGACCGGCCGTTCGCCGTGCAGATCTTCGGCGGCGATCCGGCCATCATGCGCGACGCGGCTCAACTGCTGGAGGGGCGCGGCGTCGATTCGATCGACATCAACATGGGCTGTCCCGTCAGCCGCATCACCAAAGTCGGGGCCGGTGCCAGTCTGATGTGCCAGGCCGACCGCACCATCGACCTCGCGCGGACCGTCGTCGAGGCGGTCAAGATTCCCGTCACGGTCAAGATGCGGCTCGGATGGGACAGCACGCAACTGACGGCACCGACGTTCGCGCGCGAGTTCGAGCAGGTCGGCGTCGCGGCGGTCGCCATTCACGGCCGGACGCGCGAGCAGGGATTCAGCGGCCTCGTCGATCGAACCGGCATCCGCCAGGTGGTTGAGGCGGTCGTGCGCATCCCCGTCATCGGCAACGGCGACATCCGCACGGTCGCCGACGGGGAACGCATGTTCGCGGAGACCGGTTGCCACGCGATCTCGATGGGCCGCGGAGCCCTCGCCAACCCGTGGCTGTTCCGCCAGTTCGTCGAATGGGAAATGACCGGCACGTTCTCTTCTGCCGGAACGTTCGATGATCGCCTCGCACTGCTCAAACGCCAGTTCGCGTATGCCGAACAGCAGCGCGGAACCGACCGCGCGATCACCTCGTTCCGCAAGATGGCTCACTGGTACCTCAAGGCGATGTGCGTTTCGGCTGGCTTGCGGCACCAGCTTCAGGAGGCGCGGACCAAACTCGATTTCGAGGCGGCCCTCGACGACATCGCCGCGCAGGGACCGAACCGCGGCTCGCGCACGGGACTGCTCCCGGAACTCTGCATCCCCGTCCCCGCCGGCCCGAACGCGAACTGGTGACGACCATGACCGCAACCACACCAACCCGAAGCGTGAGCGAGGGACTGCGGCCCGATCTCCCCCTCGTGGCGGATGCTGCCAGCATCCGAACCGACGCTGGCAGCGTCGGCCACGACAGTCATTCCTGCGTCGATCCCAACGAGCAGACCATCGCCGACGTCGCCTGCACGGCCTGCGCGTGCGTGTGCGACGATCTGAAGATCACGGTTCGCGACAACCGGATCGTCCGCGCCGAACGAGCCTGCTCGCTCGCCGAGCCGTGGTTCTTCGGTCAGGACGCGACTCCGGCCAACGCCGCCACTGTTCGCGGCCATGCGGTCTCGTGCGAGGACGCCGTTCGTGCCGCGGCCGACATCCTGCGCGCCGCCCGCGCGCCGCTGATCTACGGTCTCTCGCACAGCAGCACCGACGGGCAACGAGCCGCCGCCGCGCTGGCCGATCGACTCGGCGCCACCATCGACACGACCGCCTCCGAAGGTCACGCCCCGTCGATCCTCGCGATGCAGCAGTCGGGAGAATCGACCTGCACGCTGGGTGAGGTTCGCAACCGCGCGGACCTCGTCATCTATTGGGGCTCCGATCCGGCGGAGTCTCATCCGCGGCACATGGAACGGTACTCGATGGAGCCGACGGGCCTGCACATTCCACGCGGCCGGGCCGATCGCACCTTGGTCGTCGTCGACATGAAGCCGACCGCGACCTCGGCCCAGGCCGACTGGTTCCTGCCGATCGAAGAGGGCCGCGATCTGGAAGCCTTCTGGACTTTGCGAGGCTTGCTGCGCGGGATCGAACCCGCACCGGACTCAAACACGGGTCTGCCCGTCGCCGACTTGAAGCGTCTCGCCGAACGTATGAAGTCGTGCCGCTTCGGCGTGATCTTCTTCGGATACGGCGTCGCCCGGCAGCCGCTCGGCAACCGCAACGTCGAGGCCCTGCTGCGGCTCGTCATCGAGCTCAACCAGTTCACGCGGTTCCACGCCCGGCGCATGCGAGTCGTCGGCGATGTCTCCGGCGCGGACAGCGTCCTCTGCTGGCAAACCGGTTATCCGTTCAGCGTCAATCTGGCGCGAGGCTACCCGCGCTACAACCCCGGCGAGTTCTCGGCCGGCGACCTGCTGGCTCGTCGTGAAGCGGACGCGGTGCTGTTCATCGGCTGCTCGCGTGTGACCTCCTTTCCCCGCGCCGCCCTCGATCACTTGCAGTCCATCCCCACGATCCTGCTCGACCACGCGCAGGCCATTCCCCCTTTTGAGCCGACCGTCCGCATCACCACCGCCATCTACGGCATCCACCGTCACGGCACCGCCTACCGCATGGACGAAGTTCCGATCCCGCTGCGACCCGTCCTGACCTCGACCTCCCCCAGCGACGGAGAAGTCCTGCGAGCCATTGAGGCCGCGCTGGTTGAAGGCTGCTTGATGCTGCACGACGGAATGATCCGCATGGTTGGCGGACAATGAAAAGTGAAAAGTACGAAGTGCAAAATGGAAGCCGGGCAAAGACTCTCCAGCATGCGAACCGGATTCGTTCTGAGTTATCGAAGATCGTCGGGTCGAGCTTGACGACCGAGTAGACTGTCTTTCATTTTGCACTTCGTATTTCTCATTTTTCATTTTTCACTTCTCACTCGGCACTCGACCTCAAGACACGAACCACACCCCATGAGCGACCCCGCCGCCCGCCCTCGTGTGCCGACCAACCTCATCACCGGGTTCCTCGGTGTCGGCAAGACAACCACCATCTTGAACCTGCTCGCTCAACGCCCGGCGAACGAGCGTTGGGCAATCCTCGTCAATGAGTTCGGTGAGGTCGGCATCGACGGCGCCATCATCGAAGGTTCCGGAGCCGACGGCGTCGTCGTCAGTGAGATCGCGGGAGGCTGCTTCTGCTGTTCCTCGAACGAGCCGCTCGACTTCACGCTGATCGAGCTCGTCCATCAGGCGCAGCCGCATCGCGTGCTGATCGAACCAACCGGCCTGGGCCATCCGGCAGCGGTCCTGGAGACGCTGCGCGGCCCCTGGTTCCGCGAGTTGATCGACTTGCGAGCCACGATCTGCGTGGCCGATCCCGCCGACTTCGCCAACCCGCGCGTCGCCGACTCGCCCGTGTATCAGGATCAGTTGCACATGGCCGACATCGTGCTGGTCAACAAGACCGACACGGCCCCCCCCGAACAGACCGCAGCCTTCCTGCAACACCTTCGCGAATTGTTCCCCCCCAAACTGAAAGTCGTCTGCACCACGAACGGCGTGTGCGAGGCGACGTTGCTCGACGCCGACATCTCGGCCGAGCGCGTCCCGCTCTTCCCCAACGCCCACCCCCCGCAAGCCGTCCCGGCGACACCGCCACACGCCGGGACGATGACGATGCTGCTGCCGGGCCATCCGATTCGGAAGGAGACTCCGCAGGGAGACCGCGCGGCGTGCGGCTGGCTCTTCTCACCCTTCGACCGGTTCGGCAAGCTGGCCCTGATGGAACTGCTCGGAGGCAGCCTGGACGTTCATCGCCTGAAGGGAGTCTTCAACGTCGGCAATGAATGGCTCCTCTTCAACCGCGTCGGCGGCGACCTGACCTGCGAGTCGATCCCCTACTGCCGCGACAGCCGCGTGGAAGTCATCCTCGACCAACCCTGCTTCAATTGGGATGAGTTTGAAAAGTCACTGTTGAAATGTCTGAAGTTCTGACGAGAGGTAGAGTCTCCCTCCAGTTACTTCTTTTCCGCCGGCTTCTTCTCTCCGGACTCTTCGAGGATCTTGCCGTCGGGAGCCAATTTCAACTCGACTTCCTGCTTGTCGGCCGTGTCGAGGACGACTTCGTAGGCGGCGAGCTTTTCTTCCCGCCCCTTCACTTCCGTTTCCTCCATGATCTCCTTCAGGGTGGCCTTGGGATATTTCTTGTCGATGGCCTCGCGAACCGGTTTGGGCAGATCCTTGGCCTCGATCGCCTTTTCATAGTTGAGGAATTTTCCATCATCCTTGATGTCCGCCTCGCACTTGCGGCCTTCCTGTTTGAATTCAATGTCGTAAATGACCTTGTCGTCTTCCTTTTCCCTGGTGCATTTGTCGATCTTGGCCTTGGGGAATTTGGCCAGCAGGGCGTCCATCACCACCTTGGGAATCTTGTCCTGCGGAACGGCTTCCTCCTCCGACCGGACATTCGCAGTCCCGATGAACATGAGCAGCGAAAAGCCCCCGATGAGAATCGCAGAGTGACGCATGACTTACCCCTTCCTGGAAACGGTCGCGTGTTGTTGCTCGGGATAGACATTCCTTCCCGGCTCACGGAGGCGCTAGCGGCGTTTCGTGAAAGAATGATGAAATCTTGCCCGGGTGTGTGCAGATTGTGAAACGGCGGCCGGGCGACACTGGCGGCTGCTTTGAGCCGCCAGTGAATTCAAAGAACACTGGCGAGCGAAGCCCCTCGCCAGTAGCAAGCGGCGCGAACACTATGTTTGTTGCCCGCGCGCTACGGCACCTATGGTGTCATGGGTCTTCTCGTTGGCAATGAGGGTACGAAGTTTATCGACCAGCATCTGCCTGTTAGAAAAACTCCGCATCGAGCCGGAAGGTACGCTGAATCGTTGAATCGCAATGAACTCAAGACCTTTCCGAGTAGTCCCGGAATCATTTATTATCTTCTCTAGGTCACTGAGCGATGCAATTTGCAATTGCTCATGACTGATTTCAGATAATGGAATAGTGCGAACGGTATCGACTTCATTATTCCCATCAAAGAATTGCGATGGTCTCGATTTTAGTGCGCGCAGGAGTGATGCGTACTGTCTTAGAATAGCCTCATCGCACCGCGCAGAAACGAGTGCGCGGTAATGGACCGCGAGCACCTTTAGTAATTCCCCGCTGGCTTTCTTGTCAGTTACAGAATTGGTCATACTACTTTTCATTTGTCAATCCGCGTCTTGAGTTGCTCGCAAATTGAATTCATCATCGTCTTGACTTCAGGAGTGACGTTGTTGCCTGCAAAATCCCACACCGGCACACCAGCGTTTACTGCTTCCGGCACTCCAATTTTGTTCTTTCCAACGGTCTTAATGACATCATCTTTCCACAAACGCCGCAATGCGGCAATTTGTTCCGTATGAATATTCGTGTATCCGGAGCGGGCACGGCCCGCGTGTTTGACCAAGGAAATTGCGATCCCAGCGAGACGGGTATCTGGCACAAAATTTGTGGGAATGTCTTCGTCAGCGACGCGAGCGCTGGTCCGCAGATACTCCAACTTTTTATCAATCTTCGTTTGGACTAGGTTTCGGAAATGCGTCACACCTCGACTCGATAGATCGTCGGGAATTACGGGGATAATGTAGCTGTCACTGGCCGCGAGCGCGTTTTGGCTAACAATCTTTGTCGCGGGTGGACAATCGAATACGACATAGTCGTAATGCTTTTGCGCATCAATCTTGTCAAGCCAACTCGCCAGCAGAGTTCGTTTCTCCCAGTCCGAGAGATTGGCGTTGCCGTAGTTCGTCGATGCTAGATCAATCTCGGTATCGTCAAGCTCAAACTGAGCGCTTACAAAATCCAGCTTCGGATAAAAGTCGTATCTTTTGTCCTGCTGATGCAGCGCATTCTTAATCACAATCTCCGCTCCTGGCATTGCGACCTTGCGATTGCAGAAAGATTCAAAAACACGATTCACCGTGTTTCGCTCCTTGACACACTTGTCCCAGAGCGGCGAACCTAAAACTACGATTGATAGACTCGATTGGTGATCAACATCAATCAGTAGAACCCGGTGCTCGCGAGCAAGGAAGGCGGCCAGATGAAAGGACAACGTCGTCTTGCCTACGCCGCCCTTGAAGTTAATGACGGACACTTTTCTCATCTGGAATGAACCTCCGTCCGCGTACCGAGCACCGTACTCATTCAGCCGTAGTCGAGTATACCTATTCCAAGGGCGAACAACATCGGCGGCGGGGTGGCCGGGGCAGGAGCGTCTTCGCGATGCCCCGGTCCTAGGGATCACCGCTCTCGTGGCTTCTCCGAAGCGTCTCTTGCCACAGCCACTCCATCGTCGCAGTGGGAGTTGGAAACGCATCGGCACAGCATCTCGCATGCCAAAATTGGAATGTGCGAGTTTTCGCCTAAAAAATAGGGAATGTTGAATCCGGAAGCACCGTGGCCGGTTCCGAAAGTGCTTTTGGCTGTTCCGAAAGCGGATTTGGATCTGCCGAATTCGGATTTGGGACTGCCGGATCCGGATTTGGTAGTGGCGAAAGCGGGCTGGGAAGTTCCCAAACCGGAACGCATCCAAGTTCATCGACTGTGTGTTGTTCTCGGGGCGGATTTTTTTCTGGACAATCCGGATCGGGAAGTGGAGAATGCGAATCGAGAAGTGAGTTTTGGGGGCCTTTTCCGCGTTGCTGACGACGATTGACGGTCCAAATTCATTGGGTTTCTGATCGGTCTTCGCGTGGCGGTTTGCTCCTGACTCATCCGCTCTGGCTTCTGAATTCTGTCTTGTGATTGCTCCTTCCCGTTTCCCTGTTTACTGGAGGTTTCATCATGGCGGCGTTTATCGAAGTGGCTTATGACCGGCTGTTCACCGATGCGGTGGTGCAGGCCCTGTTGGCTCGCGGTGTGGCGACCATCAATGTGCTGGAACAGTTGGGACCGGCGTATCACAATCTCCCCGGCATGCCGTTGACCGAACTGCAGGCGAGGCAAACCGGGCTATCGACCGAGGTGAATGCGCTGATGGCTCTGATCGATCAGATGCGTCCGATTCTGATTTCGATCGATGCCAAGGCCGGACCGCTCGACGAGATGGAAAAGGCGCTGCTGCGGGTCTTGCAGGGGCTGCTGATGACGGACGCCGACCGCACGCTCCTTTATCAAATCACCGGCCCCACAGAGCAATCGGGTGGAAGCACTCCGTCACCAACTCCACCGACGCCTTGAATCGCATCAGGCTCGATCACCTACGGCGGGGTGGCACGCCCTGAAGCCCTGTGAAGGGCGTGGTCTTCGGTAGGATTCACGACGCTCTTTTACAGCTACGCCCATCGATGACTCTGGGCGTGCCACCCGGCCCACTTGGTCATGTCGCTCATGAGGCTTTCCTCGCGTGGGGATCGTCCAGCGGAATCGGACGACCGCGTCCCACAAACTCGGCATCGGCTTCCACGGTTCCGGTGGGGCGTTGTGGCTTGATCTCGATGCAAAAGTCCCAGTCGAGAATTTCCGGAGTCTCATCATTGGGCTCCAGACCCGTGCCGTGCGACATCGGTGACTTCTCAGTCGAGGCGTTGGTATTCGTGTGACTTCGATCTTCCATCGCTCGACTTCTTGGATCGGCAACCAAGCCTGCGCACCAAACACCGATTCTGGAACGTCTCAGGCCATGATCGTGAGAGACTTGTACGAACACCTTGGGAAACGAGTCAATCCGAATGCGAGTCTTGGACGTCACCTGCCCCCGTACTACTAACGTTTCGTTTCTTGTCGGCCTGCGCAAATTCTTCTGCCTCAAAGTAGCCTTCATCGCTCCGCGTGAAGTGAGCCGATTGTGAGTGGACCATGGCATCAGCACTCGATACCGAACTCGTGCACGGCTTACTTCACGCGGAGCGATGAAGGCTACTTTGGCTGCGGCCGATGGCCGCGCTGGGTCTTTCAATACTCGTTTGCCGCCTCGCCACTTTCGTCGAACTGCTGGAACTTCTTTTCGCTGACTTGGCGGATGCGGCGGTCGGTGACTTCTTGTTGGAGTTTGGTCAGGGCCTCTTCGATCGGCATCGCGCCGAGGTCGCCGTCGATGCGGTCGCGGACGCTGACGGTGTTGTGTTCGACGTCTCGGCCGCCGACGACCAGCATGTAGGGGATCAGCTCGACCTGGGCGTCGCGGACCTTGGCGTTGATCTTGGTGCCGCGCAGGTCGCTCGTCACGCGGAAGCCGGCGGCGCGGAAGCGGGCTTCGATCTGCTTCGCGTAGTCCTCGAACTTGTCGCTGATTGACATGACGCGGATTTGCTCGGGGGCCAGCCAGAGCGGGAACGCACCGGCGAAGTGTTCGATCAACATGCCGGTGAACCGCTCCATCGAACCGAACGGCGCGCGGTGGATCATCACCGGGCGATGAGCCTGGTTGTCGGCTCCGATGTATTCGAGCTGGAATCGCTTGGGGAGATTGAAGTCGAGTTGCACCGTACCAAGCTGCCACTCGCGGCCGATGCAGTCGCGGACCATGAAGTCGACCTTCGGCCCGTAGAACGCGGCCTCGCCTTCACACTCGACGAACGACATTTCCTTATCCTTCAAGACCTGTCGCAACGCATCTTGAGCGTTTTCCCAGTCTTCGTCCGATCCAACGTACTTCGACGTGTCCTTGGAGTCGCGACACGACAACTGCACGCGGTAATCGGAGAGACCGACGCTGGCGAGGACAAACTTCACCAGATCGAGCGTCTCCTTGAACTCGTCCGAAACCTGCTCGGCAGTGACGAAGAGGTGGGCATCGTCCTGGGTGAGGCCCCGCACGCGCAGCATGCCGTTCAACTCGCCCGATTGTTCGTGACGATAGACCGTGCCGAACTCGGCCAGCCGCACGGGGAGGTCGCGATAGCTGCGGTGCTGCGCCTTGTAAATCTGCACATGGTGCGGGCAGTTCATCGGCTTGAGCAGGTAACGCTCCTGCTGCTTCTCCCACACGCGGAGGAATTCCTTGCGAGCTTCGGGCGAACCGCTGCTCGGGAAGTCGGACAACTCCACACCCATCACCTTCGCCGAGGAAGCCAGCTTCTGCTCATCGTCGCTTGTGAACGGAACGCCGTCCTTGATGAGGGCGTCGAGCCGGCGAATCCAGTAGTCGACGAGCTGCCCTCCCTCATGCCCGAAGATCGGCGCGAACTGGCTGTCGCGGTAGTAGGGGAAGTGACCGCTGGTCTCGTACATTTCGACGCGGCCGATGTGCGGCGAGTAGACCGGCTGGTAGCCGCGCGCAATCAACTCCTTCTTGATGAACTCTTCGAGGATCGAGCGGATGGTCGCTCCCTTGGGAAGCCACAGGCACAGCCCCTGACCCACATCCTGACTGATCGCGAACAGGTTGAGCTGTTTGCCGAGCACGCGATGATCGCGCCGCTTGGCCTCGTTGACCTGATCGAGGTACGCATCCAGATCCTTCTGCGAAAACCACGCGGTTCCGTACAGCCGCTGAAGCTGTTTCCCGGTGGCGTCCCCCTTCCAATAGGCTCCGGCGACGGAGAGGAGTTTGAACGCCTTGACCTTTTTCGCGTCGGGGACGTGCGGGCCGCGACAGAGATCGACGAACTCTCCCTGCCGGTAGAAGCTGACGGTCGGATGAGTTGCCAACCCCGTGTTGATGTGCTCGACCTTCAGCTTCTGCGACATGCCATCGACGAGTTTCAGGGCCTCGTCGCGGTCGCAGATGAAACGTTCGAACGGCTCGCCCGCATCGACGATCTGCTGCATCTCGGACTCGATCCGCGGGAAGTCGTCTTCGCTGATTTTGTGATCGCAGGCGATGTCGTAATAGAACCCGTGCCCGGTCGTTGGCCCAAAGGCCAGTTCGACACCGGGCCACAATCGCATGACGGCCCGCGCCATGATGTGAGCACACGAATGCCGCAGGATGCCGAGCGAAGCCGCGTCCTTCTCGGTGAGGAGTTGCACGGGAACGGGTCGCTCGGACGTGGCCTCGGCCAGCGGACGCATCACATCGACGATGGTCTCTCCCACTTTCGCCCCAATCGCCGCCGAGGCGAGTCTCGGGCTGATGGCCAGCGCGACATCAAGGGCCGTCGCATGATCGGGATGTTCGACAACGGAACCGTCGGGCAAACGAATGGACAGCATGGCGGATGGCGATCCTGAACGAGGCAAAACGTGTGAAAACGAGGCCGTTACAAAGGGCCGGTCGGTTTATACGGACTGCCCCAAACACCGTCAACCAGCGTCATCGCCGTCGCAATCGACACGCTCAGCCCGGACAACTGACACGCATCAGTGAGGGAAGGTTCTCGAATCTCCGCCCCTGACTTGACCGAGTTGGATTCGGCTTCTATCGTTTCACGCCGTTCGCCCAGTCACATCCATGAGACTCGCCGAACGACAGTTCCCCGGACGATTAGCTCAGTTGGTTAGAGCGCCACGTTGACATCGTGGAGGTCGTTGGTTCGAGTCCAATATCGTCCACCTTCGAAACGAAAACCCCTTGAAAACAAGGGGTTTTTTCGTTTGACGTCTCTCCGTGCGCATCGTTGCGCGTTGATTCAGACGGGGCTCGCGTCGGATCGCGCGCCGTCTTTGCAGAGAGACCGACCGCGGTCGAGGTGCGAGGACACCGTTCAACCACCGGAGATGCTTGTCCGTGTTTAGTTCGAGGCAATAGTTTTCAGCGCCACGACGCCAGGAATGCTTGGGACTGCCTTGGAAAACTGGGCATTTCTTTTGAAATCATCACCCCTTTAACCTTGCGGGCCGTTTCCGGTCACGGCACTCTAATCGCCCCCCATCGGTAGTTGCAGATTCGTCGAAGTGCATGGGCAATTTGAAGTCGCCCGTCGTTCGCTGAAGATTGGCACGTCATCAAATCGCGGGCTCCCTCAGAACCTTTGGTTTACTTCAACAGGACACGGCGTTCTCTCATGGTAATCCGCTCTTGGCTGATCGCGTTGTACTACCGTCTGACAACGCGCACCGTTCGGTCCCGTCCGCGCAGGCGGCGCACGTTCTATTCCGCCGTGCCAGCGATGGTGGAAACGATGGAGCCGCGCATTGCGCTCACCGCGTTTCAAGGCATCGGACTCCAGGATCAGTTCAATGATTTTGGCTCCGGTTCTCTTCCTCCGGACACGATGGGGGCCGTTGGTCCGAATCATTTCGTGGAGATCATCAACAGTTCGGTGGCGATCTACACCAAGGCCGGCACCCGGCTGAGTCACGTTCCGTTGACGACGTTTTTCACGGACGTGGGGGAAGGCATTACACCGGCGAACGGAACGTTCGATCCGCGCGTCTTATACGATCAGGCATCGGGACATTGGTTTGCCACGGCCATGGAGCGGGGAACCGTCTCTGGGAAAGACAACGATGTCATCCTGGCCGTTTCGGACACTTCCGACCCGACCGGCGACTGGGATCGCTTTCGGATTGATGTGGGCATTGCGACCGGCGCGAACGCCTTCTTCACCGACTATTCGACACTCGGAGTGGATGAAAACGGCGTGTATTTTGGCATGACGATGTTCCAGGACACCGGTAACGACGGAACTACGAACGCGTCGTTCGCCAAGATTGCCATGACGCCGAAAGCCTCGTTGATTTCCGGTACCCCAAGCTTGGGGACGGTGACCCAGGTCAGCAACATCACCGACATGTACTCGTCCCCACAGCCTGCCACGAATTTTGACGACATCGCGGCGACAGATCCGTTCTATTTCGTCAGTTCCTCGACCACGGTGTTTGGCAATGTTAACTATCGAAAAGTCACCTGGAGCGGCTCGACACCGACTCTTTCCAGCACCTCCGTGGTGACGACATCGGCGTATGCCAATCCGATCAATGCGCTGGCGTCGGGCAGCACGACGAACGTCAATGTGGGTGACGACCGGTTGCAAATGGCGCTGGTGCGCGATGGCCACCTCTGGACGACACGCCAGGTGGGCGTCAACAGTTCGGGGACCAACACCAGCGCAAATCGTACGGCTGTGGAATGGATTGACCTGAATGTCACCGGTGCGAGTCCAACGTTGGCCCAATCGGGGCGCATCTTCGACAACGCGGCCTCTGATCCGCGGTTCTATTACTACCCGTCGCTGGCAGTCACCGGACAGGGGCACATGCGCATCGGCTTTTCCGGGTCGAAGAGCACCGAGTTCGTCGGCGCGTATTCGAGCGGCCGGTTGGCGTCCGACACCGTCGGCACCACGACCGCCCCCGTGTTGATCAAGGCGGGGGAAGCCTCCTACACGCGGCTGGACAGTTCGGGCCGCAATCGCTGGGGCGACTACAGTTACACCAGTGTCGACCCCAACGACGACATGACCGTCTGGACCATTCAGGAGTACGCGGAATCCAACGGGACCAACGTCTGGGGAACGTGGATCTCCAGCATCGCGGCCCCGACGCCGACTTTGAACGACCCGAGTGCCAGCGCCAGCGCGGGCGCATCGAACGTGACGCTGAACCTCACGGGGACCAACTTCTTTGACCCCGGTGCCGGCTTTCCAAATCACCTGGGCGTGCAATTCACCGGCGGGGCGACAAATGGGATCACCATCGACAGCGTCACATTCAACAGTGCCACCAGCGCCACCGTCGTCTTCGACATCGCCGCCGGTGCTTCAGTCGGCTTACGCAACATTGTTTTGACGAATCCCGACGGCCAAACGGTCACGGTTGTGGGCGGGTTTACAGTCAACGACGCGGCGGGGTTCACGATCGTGGAGAGTGGCGGGTCGACGTCGGTCGGCGAGAGCGGGACGACGGACACGTTCACGGTGGTGCTCAACGCGCAGCCCAACTCGAACGTGGTGCTGACGGTGGTCAGCGGGGACACCGGGGAGGCCACGGTCGGTCCGGCCACGCTGACGTTCACGCCGGCCAACTGGAACACACCGCAGACGGTGACGGTGACGGGGGTCAACGACGACCTGGTGGACGGCAGCCAGACCACGACGGTCACGGTCGCGGTGGACGACGCCAACAGCGACGACAACTTCGACCCGGTGGCCAACCAGACGGTCTCGGTGAGCACGTCGGACAACGACGCGGCGGGGTTCACGATTGTGGAGAGCGGCGGGTCGACGTCGGTCAGCGAGAGCGGCACGACGGACACGTTCACGGTGGTGCTCAACGCCCAGCCGAACTCGAACGTGGTGCTGACGGTGGTCAGCGGGGACACGGGGGAAGCGACGGTCGGTCCGGCCACGCTGACGTTCACGCCGGCCAACTGGAGCACGCCGCAGACGGTGACGGTGACGGGGGTCAACGACGACCTGGTCGACGGCAGCCAGACCACGACGGTCACGCTCGCGGTGGACGACGCGGCCTCGGACGACAACTTCGACCCGGTGGCCAACCAGACGGTCTCGGTGAGCACGTCGGACAACGACTCCACTGCGAACTCAGTGCCGGTGCTGGCGGAAACAAGCGCGATCACTTACACGGAAAACGCCGCCGCGATGACGATCAACACGGCGATCACAGTCAGCGATCCGGATCACACCGCGCTGGCCAGTGCCACAGTGACGCTGACGACGTTCGTGGCGGGTCAGGACACGCTGGCGTTCACGAACGACGGATCGACGATGGACAACATCGCGGTCGCTGGCAATACCAACGGCGTGCTGACCCTGACCTCGGCGGGGGCCACGGCCACGCTGGCGCAGTGGCAGGCCGCGCTGCGGGCGGTGACGTACTTAAACAGCAGCGACAATCCAACGACGACGCAGCGATCGGTGATGTTCGTCATCAATGATGGATTGGCAGACAGCAACACACTGACCAGCACAATCAACGTGACGGCCGTGAACGACGTGCCGGTGGCGAACGCCAGCAGCGTGACGACGAACGAGGACACGGCGAAGACTTTCGCCTCCTCGGCCTTCCTGTTCACGGATGTCGAAGGAAACAGTCTGGTGTCGATCACGGTCAGCGGCCTTGCTCTGGCCGTCGGCGACACGCTGACGGTGGACCAGGGTTCCGGAGCGGTGGCGGTGACGAACGGGATGACGATCACGGCGGCGCAGATCGCCACGCTGATCTACACCCCGGCGACGAACGCCAACGGCGCGGCTCGCAGCACGTTCAGCTTCAAGGTCAACGACGCGGATGTCGGCACGGTCGCGGGCGCGATGACAGTCCACGTGACGGCGATTGACGATGATCCGGAGGTCGGCGCGTTCGACACGACCGTGACTTACACCGCGAACGGGGTGGCCGTCATGCTGGACATGAACGCGACGGTGACTGACGTCGATACACCCCGGTTCAACGGTGGCGTGCTGACGGTCAGTCTGACCGCCAATGCCGAGGCGAATGACCTGCTGGAAATTCGTCAGGTGACCCGCCTGATCGGCGTGAGTGGGTCGAATGTGACGTACCGGGGGACGATCATCGGGACGCGGGACGGTGGAGTCGGCACGGAGGACCTGGTCATCACGTTCAATGCCAACGCGACGATCTCGGCAGTGCAGACCGTGTTGCGGAACGTGACGTATCGGAGCGTCTCGGCGACTCCCTCGACGGCCCCACGCACCGTGCAAATCACACTGACAGACGGTGCCGGTGGGATTAGCAACCTGCCGACCAAGACAATCAATGTCGGAGCGGCCCCCGGCGCTGCTCCGCTCGCCGCAACGTTGCCAGCCACATCGGTCGCAGTGGATCCGCCAAGCGTCACAACGGTCCGTCCGTCGAGCGTCAACGATTCCGAATTCAGGCTGACGTTCGCCAACACCTCGACCGCCGGCACAAGCAGCATCGGCAACGATCAGAACGCAGACGATCTGCTGCTGTTCGTGAATGCCGAGGAATCAGAACGACTCAAAAAGCGAAGACGAAACCTGTAACGGCCTCGGAAAGCTCTTGGCCTTTGGGGCGTCTAAATCCGTGCGGACTTCTGCGAAGTCATGCCGAGGGTTTCCGCAGGGCAATGCCGGTGCCGCGCTACAATCGGTCGTGGCCTTGGTGAAGTGTTCGTCGGTCGTGTGCAGGTGGTGCTTCGTCGCAACCACCTGCGAATTGCCGAGCGACCGGTAATCGACGTGTCCGGGAAATCGGACAGCATCCAACAGTCTTTCCTTGCAACGGGTCCTCGTTTGAGCGGTGCGATCCGTGGACCTGACCGGGATGAAGCGACTCGTGCCGAATGGGGCGACGGCTGTTACGATGCCCCCCGTCGCAGCGTCCACCTTTGCGGAGATCATCGTCATGGCTCGCGTTGGCATTCTGGCACTGATTCAGGAGTCGAACACGTTTCTGCCGGGTCAGACGACGTTCGAGCACTTTCGGCAGGATCTCATTCTGTCGGGCGAAGAGGTCCGACGTCATTTTGGTTCGGCGCATCACGAGGTGCGCGGATTCTTCGATGGCTTGGCCCGAGCGGGTCTCGAAGCCGTGCCGATTTTCGCCGCGCGGGCCTATCCGTTCGGAACGATCGAGGCGTCGGCGTTCGAGCGACTCGTCGGGTTGATGCTCGACCAACTGCAACAGGCCGGGCGGCTGGACGGATTGCTCGTCGCGCCGCACGGGGCCACCGTTGCCGAGTCGCATCCCGACGCGGATGGGTACTGGCTGTCTCTGGTTCGTCAGGCGGTCGGGCCGCAGATGCCGATCATCGGGACGCTGGACCCGCATGCGAATCTGTCGCCGCAGATGGTCGCCGCGACGAACGCATTGATGAGCTATCGCACCAACCCGCACATCGATCAGGAGCAGCGCGGTCTGGAGGCGGCCGAACTGATGGCGAGGACGCTGCGCGGCGAGGTCCGGCCGACTCAGGCCGCCTGCTTTCCGCCGATGGCGATCAACATCGAACGGCAATGCACGACCGAGCCGCCGCTGTCCGAAGTGGTCGCCGAATTTGATGCGGCGCGCGCCACACCGGGTGTGCTGGCGGCCAGCCTGATGCTCGGCTTTCCCTATGCCGACGTGGTCGAGATGGGCTCGGCGTCGCTCGTCGTGACGGACAACGATCCGGCGCTGGCTCAATCGGTCGCGAACCAACTCGGCCAGGCGATGTGGTCGCACCGTGAGGGGCTGGCGGGCGATTTCCTGTCTGTCGAAGAGGCGGTCACACAAGCCAAGTCGCTGCCCGGTCCGATCTGCATGCTCGACATGGGCGACAACGTGGGAGGCGGCTCGCCCGGTAACGGGACGTGGCTCGCTCATGAACTGCACCGACAGGGTGTCGGTCCGTCGTTCGTCTGTCTGTACGATCCAACCGCCGTCGTGCAGGTCGAGGCGTTGGGAGTCGGCTCACGCATCCGGCTGACTGTCGGCAGCAAGACCGACGAGCTGCACGGATCTCCGTTTCACGCGGTCTTCGTGGTGAAGTTCGTCGGCGACGGCCAGTTCGCCGAGGATCAGGTTCGTCACGGCGGCTTCACCCATTTTGATCAGGGCCGCACCGCGATCGTCGAGACCGAGGATCGGCTGCT
Source organism: Schlesneria sp. (assembly GCA_031412755.1). Taxonomy (GTDB): domain Bacteria; phylum Planctomycetota; class Planctomycetia; order Planctomycetales; family Planctomycetaceae; genus Schlesneria. The sequence continues at coordinate 24,427 of JANODP010000135.1, forward strand.
CACCATCATGCTGACCTCGCGCCGAGTCCCTCCGTTCAGCCTGAAGCAACTGACCGCGTTTGGACTCGATCCCCGGTCGTTTCACGTCCTCGCGGCGAAGGGAGTCAACGCACCGCTGGCGGCCTATCAGCCCGTTTGCGCGGGCATCCTGCGAGTCAACACGCGCGGCGTCACCGTGGCCGACATGACTCAGCTCACCTACCATTGCCGCCGCCACCCGATGTCTCCGTTTGAACGCGACACGCCGTGGACAGTTTGAGAAATGACCCCGGAACGAGGGAGATTGATTGATGAACTCTGGCCTCTGGCGATTTGCGGAGTGGCTCGATCCGGTTCCGGCCGCGGCGCGGCTGACATTGGGCGAGGGGAACACGCCCGTCGTGAGGTCGCGCCGGTTGGGACCGAGCGTGGGTTTGAAAAACCTGTTCTTCAAGCTGGAGATCACCAATCCGAGCGGTTCGTACAAGGACCGGTTCGCCTGCGCGGCCATCTCCGACATGGTGGCTCACGGGAAGACCGAGTGCATCGCCACGTCGAGCGGCAACACGGGCGCGGCACTGGCCGCGTATTGTGCCCTCGCGGGGATCGCGTGTGAGATCGCCATCGTGGAGGGCGCGCCCGAGGGGAAGCTGAAGCAGATGCTGGCCTATGGGGCCAAGCTCTATCGCGTCCGCGGCTTCGGCATCGATGCCGATGTTTCGGACCGGGCCATCAAATGTTTGAAGGCGCTCAGCGCGAGGCCCTCGGCGCAGATGCAGATCAGCGCGTTCGCCTACTGCCCGGTCGGCATGAGCGGCGTGAAGGGGATCAGTCACGAGTTGGCGGAGCAGTCGGCAGGACTCGACCGGAACGCGTGGGACCACGTCTTCTGCATGGCGGGTGGCGGCGGTCTCGTGCTGGCGACGGCGCTCGGATTCGAGCAGCTTCAGCAGGCGGGCCGTCTGGACAAGCTCCCCCGCACCGAATGCGTGCAGCCGGCGGGTAACAACACGATCTCCGGTCCGCTGCGCTCGGGTTTGAATCTCGCACAGGCGATTCAATGCACGAGCAAGATCAGCGGCCTGCAGGTTCCGTCGGTCATTGACGGCAACGAAGTGATTGCCGCCTGCCATCGCAACGGCGGGACCGGGCATCTGGTGAGCGACGACCTGGTCTGGCAGACGCAGGCGCGGTTGGCTCGCGAAGAGGGGATTTTCGCGGAACCAGCCGCTTCGACCGCCGTAGCCGGTGCGTTGCAGGCGGCCCGCGAAGGGCTGCTCGATCCCGACGCCAACGTGGTCTGCCTGATCACGGGGTCGGCGTTCAAGGATCCGCCGTCGCTGGATGCGATGGTGAAGCACACGTCCGCGCCGCTGATCGACCTCGCCGATCTGGAACGCCGCGTGAACGACGCGACGTAACGATTTCATTGAGCCCGACCTCGCGAGCCCCGCCGGTTTGTAGCTGAGTTCGCAAGAACTCAGCCGAACTCACAATGAAGAACTGAGTTCTTGCGAACTCAGCTACGAGGCCTTGACTATTCCGGGTCAAACGGCCGCCAGGGTGCGATCGATTCGCGTCAGGCAGCGGTCACGGCCGAGAATCGCCAGCGCGTCGAACAGGCCCACGCCCTGTGCCCGGCCCGTCGTGGCGAGGCGGAGGGCGTGGACGATCTGGCCGATCTTGATGCCGTTCGATTCGACGAACCGATGGACGAGGGCATCCAGTGTCGGCGCATCGAAGGGTTCGACCGTGGCCAGGTGCCCGCGCAGCGCTGTCAGCAGTCCGGGGGCTTCCGCCGCGTCGCGAATCCGCTGCTGAAACGCCTTCTCGTCGAACGGCATCGACTCGTCGGTGACGAAGAACTCTTTGAAGTCGAGGATGTCGCTGAAGACTTTCAGGCGATCGGCCATCGCGGCGATGACACGACCGACGTGAGCCTTCGTGGCGGGATCGGCTTCGTCCGCGATCAGCCCGGTCTGTTGGAGATACGGCAGGCAGCCGTCGATTTTTTGATCGAGCGGCAACTGGTTCATCCAGTGCTGCTGGTAGCTTTGCAGCTTCTCGGTGTCGAAGCCGGCGGGAGCCTTCACGATCCGGTCGAGCGTGAAGTTCTCGATCACAGTGTCGAGCGACATGATTTCGGTCTTGTCATCCAGCGACCAGCCGAGGCGCGACAGGCCGTTCAGGATTCCCGCAGGAAGGTAGCCGAGTCGCTCGTAGTACTCGACCATCACCGGATTGAGCGTCTTCGAATCGCCGAGGCCCAGTTGCGGGAAGACCTCATCGGCGCGGTCGAACATCTTTTTGAGTTGCGGGCTGTTGCGCAGCTTCTCGACATCGCGCTTGCTCAGCTTTTTGGTCGAGCCCGGCGCGGTGATGAACGGGATGTGAGCGAACACCGGCAACGAATTGCCCAGCGCCTGGTGCAGCAGTGCCTGGACGGCCGTGTTGGTGAGATGCTCCTCCGCCCGGATGACGTGCGTGATCTGCATCTGAGCGTCATCGACGACGGTGGCGAAGTTGTAGAGGACCGAACCGTTGCTGCGCATGATGACGGGATCGGGCATCAGCGCGCCGTCCCATTCGACGTGTCCCCGCACGGCGTCATCGATGGCCACCTTTTGGTCTCGCGGCACGAGAAACCTCACGACATGCGGACGGCCTTCCTCGTCGAACTGCCGGCGCTGCGAATCGGTCAGATCGAGCGAACGCCGGACGTTGAGATACGTCTGCTTGGTGGCTTCGGCCGCCGCGCGATCGGCTGCGACCTGCTCGGGCGCGTCGTAATCTCGAAACGCCTTTCCCTCGGCGAGCAGTTTCTCGACAGCCGCCTGGTAGAGAGGTGTGCGCTGTGACTGAAAGTACGGGCCAAACGCGCCCCCCACTTCGGGGCCTTCGTCCCAGTTCAGGCCCAGCCAGCGAAAGGCCCGGAAAATGGGGGCGAGTGCCGCCTCGACGTTGCGCTGCTGATCGGTGTCGTCGATCCGCAGGATGAAGGTGCCGCGATTGTGCCTCGCCCACAACCAGACAAACAACGCGGTCCGCATCCCGCCGATGTGCATGTAGCCGGTCGGACTGGGAGCGAAACGGGTTCTCACGGGGACGGTCATGATCTCACCTCAAGGGGCTGGCCAAATGGAGGCGGGATGATAGCCAAGGCCACTGGCGAGATGAAGCCGCTGGGCGCGGGAGTGAAAACAGCCCACCTTTCTCACGGGGCATCAAAGCCTGAAGCGCAAGCGAAGGATTGCCGCGCAGACCTTCGCTTGCGCTTCAGGCTTTGATGGACACGCTGATCGCTCAGAACACGCTGTAGACCACGATCTGAAACATCAGTGCCAGCCAGGCCCAGATCTTGAGGTCTTCATACCACTCGGAACGACGGTCGGGAGGCGTGGTCTGCGACGAGGGCAATTGCACGACCCAGGCCATCAGTGCGAGAAACAATCCGATGAACAGCCAGCGGGCCACCCACAGCGGCACCAGCAACAATTGGCTGCGAATCGAATCGCCAATCCAGTGGAGGACCGTCATGCGGCACCTCCTTCCGCCTGCCAGGCCCAGATCGAGTAGCGCGTCTTTTCGGGTGCATCGGGCCGGCCGAAGTAACTGAAGACCACCGTCAGCGCCATCGACGCCAGAAAAGCCCAGATCGAGTAGTACAGGTACGCCTGACCGATGCGAAACAGCGGCGGAGTGCCCAACCACTGACTGACGGCGGGTTGATTCAGTGTGAACAGGCTCACCGAGGTGAACACTCCGCCGAGAAAACCAACCAACGCCCCTTCGGACGTCGTGCGGGACGAGAGCATCCCGGACAGAATCACCGCCAATGTCGGGCCCACCAGGAACGACATCATCGTTTGAAAGATCGAGTAGATTCCCTGGCCAAAAACCATCATCTGAAAGGCGAAGTAGACCGCCCACAACACGAAGCCGATGGTCGTCCACCGACCGATGTCCAGCATCTGACCCTCGTCCGCATTGGGCCGATAGAAGCGGCGGTAGAAGTCGTTCGCATAGATCGTCGTGGCCGAGTTCAAATACGAATCGACGCTCGACATCAGGGCCGCCACAAACGCCGCCACGAACACACCGCGCACACCTTCGGGCAGCAGATGCGCGACGAGCAACGGCAGTGCCTGGTCCGCGTTGTCGTGCCCCAGTTCGGGAAACTTGACGAGTGCGATCAAACCGGGAACGGCAATCAGAAACGGAAACACACTCTTCAACAGGGCTCCGAAGACGTAAGACGCCTTGGCCTGATATTCGGACTTCGCACCGAGCGACCTCTGCACGATGCACTGATTGCCGATCCAGTATCCCGGACTGACGATCAGGGCCAGACCAAACAGAATGGCCGGCCAGGGACCGGGCGAGGTCGTGTCCACCGGCAGTACGAGCGACAGATGATCGCTCTTGCCACCCTTCGCGGGTGGACGTTTGGCGGGTGGAGCCTGTCCGTCCGCCGCGGCCCCCGCCGTTTTCTCGGCCTGCTGAACTCGACGAACATTCGCCGCCTCATGCACCTGATCGACGAAGGATTCGATGCCGCCCATCTGCACCAGGCCGACAACGAGCACTCCCACGCAGCCCGAGATTACAACCGTGCTCTGCAAGACGTCGGTGTACACGACGGCTGCCAGGCCGCCGGACCAGGTATAGATGCCGACCAACACCGCCGTCAGCACGATGGAGAACGACACGTCCCACCCCGCCAGAACGTGCATGAACTTGGCCGCGGCCAGCAGCATCACACCCAGATTGCACGCCATCAGGACGAGCCAGCACGCGGCGACGGCCGTTCGCACCTGCACGCTGAAACGCCGTTCGAGGTACTCGGGAATCGTGGTCACCTTGCAGCGCCACAGATGCGGGATGAAGACGAACGCCGCGACCAGCATCGCCGGCACGCAGCCAATCCACTCGAAGTTGCCCATCACCAGGCCATAGCGATAGGCATCGCCGCCGACTCCGACCAGATCGGTTCCGCCGATGTCGGTCGCGACCAGCGACATGCCGACCGCCCACCACGGCAACGACCGGCCCGCGAGAAAGAAGTCGGAACCGCTGCGAACGTAGCTGCCGACCCACAACCCGATCGCCATGGTCGCGGTCAGGTACGAGATGATGACGAGGTAATCGGTGGAAGTGAGATGCGTCATGGCGGCGGAGCACACTAAGAGAGGGGAACGATCATCCTGACGTTCGCTGGCACAGCCTACCCATTTGGCCGACTCTGCCTGCCCTGCGGCGTCGGGAGCTTACCAGCGGCCTCGGTTCGAGACCACTCAGAAGGAGTCCGCAGACAGAAAGTCAGAGGCCAAAATGAATGTCCGCCGTTTTCAACCACCTCGTTTCTGACTTCACGATCCACTGTCGGGCGCTCGAACAGTCTCGGAAATAAGGCCGTCTGAACGGAGCAACCTGTCCGGTGTCTTGGCCAACTCTTAATGGACTGGCTTCAACAGTGCTGCGGGGTCTGCTATCCTGTCGACCCATTCGTCGGGCGATTTGCGCCGGACGAATCCCCTAGGTCTGTCAGTTTGCCTGCCCGTGAGTCTGCCTTCGCGAATCTGCCTCTTCCCGGTCGGTCTGCCAGTCTGTCCCCGTTAGTTTCCTGAGTGGCTTTCCGTTCGTGGAAAGATGGCTCGCCGAGTCTCCTCATCATGCGTCGGTTCGACATCCGCAACATCGCCATCATCGCTCACGTCGATCACGGCAAGACAACGCTCGTCGATTGCCTGCTCAAGTCCAGCGGCCAGTTCCGCGAGTCCCAGCTTCAGGGCGACTGCATCCTCGACTCGAACGACCAGGAACGAGAACGCGGCATCACGATCCTCGCCAAGAACATCGCGCTGATGTACGGCGACATCAAGATCAACATCATCGACACCCCGGGCCACTCCGATTTTGGTGGTGAGGTCGAGCGCGTGTTGCGCATGGCGGACGGCGTGCTGCTGCTGGTCGATGCCTTCGAGGGGCCCCGTCCGCAAACCCGGTTCGTGCTCAAGAAGGCCCTGGAAGTCGGGCTGCAGCCGATTGTCGTCGTGAACAAGATCGACCGTCACGACGCCCGGCCGCAGGACGTCCTGTCCGAGACCTTCGACCTGTTCGTGGAACTGGGAGCCGACGATAAGACGCTCGACTTCCCCTACGTCTTCGCCAGTGGCCGCGCCGGTTTTGCGACGCTCGATCCGACGATTCCGTCCGACAACATCAAGCCGCTGCTCGACACGATCGTCCGCTGCATCCCCGGTCCGCTGGCCAATCCGACCGGTCCGTTTCAGATGATGGTCACGTCGCTCGCCTACTCGGAGTTCGTCGGCCGGATCGCCACGGGCCGCATCGTCAGCGGAACCATCAAGCCCAACCAGAAGGTCGTCCTGATGAAGGCCGACGGCTCGAAGGTGCCTCAACAAATCGTGACGGTCGAGGTCTTCGACAAGCTCGGCCGAACGCCGGTCGCCGAGGGAACCGCCGGCGACATCGTGGCCCTGACCGGCATGGACAAGCCCGAGATCGGCGACACCGTCGCCGACCCGCTCAATGCCGTCGCCCTGCCGCGCATCAGTGTCGATGAGCCGACGATCTCGATGTCGTTCACGATCAATTCGTCCCCGTTCGCCGGCAACAAGGAGACGGGGGGCAAGTATCTGACGACGCGACACATTCGCGACCGCCTCAACCGCGAACTCGAAGCCAACGTGGCCCTGCGCGTGGAAGAGGCGGGCGACAAGGAGCACTTCAAAGTTTCGGGCCGCGGCGTGCTGCATCTGTCCGTGCTGATCGAATCCATGCGCCGCGAAGGCTACGAGCTGTCTGTCGGCAAGCCGACCGTCATCCGCAAGACGATCGACGGCAAGGTCTGCGAGCCGTTCGAACTGCTCGAAATCGACGTCCCCACGACCCTGGTCGGCCCCGTCATGGAGATCGTCGGCAATCGACGCGGCGAGGTGCTCGATCTCGTCGGCAACCCGCTCGGATTCACCCACATCGAGTTCACGATTCCGTCCCGCGGCCTGATCGGCATCCGCACGCGACTGCTCAACGCGACGAAGGGTGAGGCGATCATTCATCACCGCTTTGAAGAGTACAAACCGGTCGAAGGCGAAGTGCCTCATCGTGCCAACGGCGTGCTGATCTCGCAGGAGACGGGCAAGGCGGTTCCCTTCGCCCTCTTCAAGCTGCAGGATGGGAAAGACTTCTTCGTCGCGCCCGGCGAAGAGGTCTACGAGGGAATGATCGTCGGCGAGAATGCACGCGACACCGACATGGTCATCAACCCGATCAAAGAGAAGAAGCTGTCCAACATGCGGTCGACGGGAACGGACGAGAACGTCATCCTCAAGCCGCCGCGCAAGATGTCGCTCGAAATGGCGCTGGAGTACATCGAGGACGACGAGTACGTCGAAGTCACCCCCTCGATCATCCGCCTCCGCAAAATCAGGCTGACCGAACAGGAACGCAAACGCGGGGCGCGCGGGGGCGAGTAACCCGGATTATTCATGGTGTTGTAGCTGAGTTCGCAAGAACTCAGTGGTGAATGTGAGTTCGGCTGAGTTCTTGCGAACTCAGCTACAAACAGGCTGTGCGGCGGAGGTCAGTTCGACGAGGTGGCCGTCGGGATCGCGCACAAACAGTTGAACCGCTCCGTCGGGACGCAGCTTGGGGGGCGAGACGAACGGAATCCCGACCGCTTCGATTCTGCGGCCGGCTTCGTGGGCGTCCTCGACCAGAAACGCAAAGTGATGTCCGCGCGAGTTGGCTCCCCCGCCGAGGCCCGCCGGCCCCGAGCCTTCAAACTCCAGGATCGTGTGAATCAGCGTCGCTCCCGCCTGAAACCACTGCCCGGCGAAACTGAAGTTCGGCCGTGCCACCTCGTCCATCCCGAGCACCTCGACGTAGAACCGCCTCGTCGCGGCCAGGTCTTTCACGACGATTGTCACATGGTCGAGCGACTGCACTCGAATCGGCCCGGGCACGGTCATGGGAACACCTCACCTCAAGACGCGGGAACGTCGCACCAGAACTCAAGTCTGCGGTGAGTCATGTCTGCCACCCGACTCATCCATCGCGGCCGTGTCGCCGAGTTGGTCGTGCGCCGTTCGAATCATTTCTTCGAGCTTGCTCAATTTGCGATAGGCGTTGAAACCCGACAGCATCGACCACAGGCAATATCCGTGAAACGCGGTGCTCATGATGTCGCCGAGCAACAGATAGAGCAGTCCATCCAGGACGTAGATGGCCATTCCAATTCCGAAGGCGACCAGCCACCGCTTGCGGGACATCCATCCAAACAGCACGGCCACCAGCGTCACGAAGCACGAGAAGCCGATGGCGATCACCATGGCAATGGTCGCGGCCGCGGGCTCCTCCTTGCCAACCTCCCGGGCGATCGCGTCGACGATCGCGGTAAACGACAGACCCACGATGAAGTGTCGGTCGCCGCCCGAATGGGCGATGATCGTGTTGACGAGCGATAGGGCCGCCACCCAGAAGAACCAGTTGGCCCCCGCATCGCCCTGCCCCTTCAACGCCAGCGCCGCGGCCGCGACTTGATGCATCGGAGACCGTTCGGCCGTTTCGACGGGCGGCTGTGTCTCCGGTGCCATTGGACCGTCTTGACCCTCCGCTGGATCGGAGTTGCCGGGTGAGGGCGAGACGTCTTCGGCCATGAGGTTCCTTCGCAGGAGTCGGAGTTGAGGGACAAAGTGGATTGGTCCCGCGCGAAAGTGCCGGGCGAGGAAATGAGACAACCAACACCATCACCCGGCAAACCGGGCGATGGCGGCGACGAGACTACCCGGCCATGACCGATTCGCCAACCGACCACTGCGCGCCGTCGCGGATCACCCGGCGGTAGAGGGTGTCGCGTTCGACCGGGATGCGGCCCGCTTCGGTGATGAGGCGGTTGAGGTGGGCCACCGTCAGGCCCTCGGGGGTCTTGGCTCCGGCGTCGTGGTAGATGATCTCGTGGACGACAGTCCCGTCGAGGTCATCGGCTCCGAAACCAAGGGCCACCTGCGCGATCTGCTCGCCCAGCATGATCCAGTACGCTTTGATGTGGTCGAAGTTGTCGAGCATGATCCGCGAGAGGGCGATCATCCGCAGGTCCATCGTCCCCGTCGGCTTGACGATGTGATCGAGCCCCGTGTTCTCGGGATGGAACGCCAGCGGGATGAAGGTCTGAAATCCGCCAGTCTCGTCCTGCAAGGCCCTCAGTTTGCAAAGATGGTCGATCCGATGTTTGGCCTGTTCGACGTGACCGTAGAGCATCGTCGCGTTGGAGCGCAGACCGAGTTGATGGGCTGTGCGATGGCAGGTGATCCAGTTCTCGCCGTCCGCCTTGTGTTCGCAGATTTGGTCGCGGACTTCGGGATGAAAGATTTCGGCACCGCCACCGGGCAGGCTGCCGAGCCCCGCGTCGAGCATCTGCTTCAAGACCCACTCGGTCGACTGCTTGGTGATGAAGCCGAACCAGTTGATCTCGACCGCCGTCCACGCCTTGATGTGGATCTCGGGGCAGGTCTCGTGCAGCACGCGGACGATGTTCACGTACCAGTCGAACCTCTTCTGGTGATGCAGGCCGCCGACGACGTGAATCTCGGTGGCTCCTTGCGATCTCGCTTCGAGGATTCGTTCGCGAAGCATGTCGTCCGAGAAGACGTACGCCTTCTCTTCCTTCAGGTCCGACCGGAATGCACAGAACCGGCAGCGATAAACGCAGACGTTGGTCGGGTTCAGGTGGATGTTGGTGTTGTAGTACGCGAAGTTCCCGTTCTTCCGCTCGCGCACAATGTTGGCCAGCCGCCCGAGAGTCAGCACATCGGCGTGCTCGTCGAGGTACAGGCCCTCGTCGAACGAGATTCGTTCTCCGGCAAGAATCTTGTCTTCAATCGGTCGCAGTCGGGAGGCTGTCATGGAACGGTTGGTCTTCTGTCACGAGGTTGGCTGGAGTTCAGTGGGCGGGGCATCCTAGACGTGACGGAAGAAATCGGCCACCGGGCAGGAGAAACCGGGCAACACGTCGGCACTTTCCAACGTCTGGCCGTTCGCCAGACGGGCGGGCTTTCGATCGCCGCGATAGACATCGACGGATCGGTCCTCGGGATCGACGATCCAAACTTCAATCACGCCGACTGCGAGATACTCGTTCACCTTGGAGATGACATCGTTCCAGCGGTCACTGGGCGACAGAACTTCAACCGCCAAATCGGGCGGAGTTCGAAACGCCCCCTTGGGGATCTTCTTCGCGGGGAGCCGGTCCCAGCGAACGAAGGCAAGATCACAGCCCCGGACGGTGTCGGGATCACGTTCGGTGAGAACGGCGGAGTCATTCGCCGTGACGACTCCCGTGTCAGACGTTCTCGCCCACGACTCCAATGCGAACGCCACATTTGAACAAACATGACCATGCACTCCGCCGGGTGGTGGCATTTCAATAACCTCCCCTCGAATGAGGTCCACGGGAAACTCAAACGGCATCGTCTCGAACTGATCGACGGTGATGGACTTCTCAGTGATGACTGTGGCCATTTGACTGGTCCTCTTCTCAAACGTGCGGCGACCTATCGCGAGGGCATTCTAGCAGCCCACGGGGATCGCGAACCAATCACTTTCCCCACCACAGATCGACGAGTCCCACCGCGAACAAGCCGAGGCTGATCACGGCGTTCACGTGGAAGAAGGCGACGTTGACGCGGGTCAGATCGTGGGGCCTCACCAGCGAGTGTTCGTAGAGGAGCAGCGCCGCCACAGCCACGACGCCCGTCAGAAAAACCGGCCCCAGACCGGCGAAATGCCACAGGGCAAACAGGGCCGCGATCGTGAGGAGGTGGCTGACCAGGGCGACTCGCAGCGCGATCGGGATGCCCCAGCGGGACGGGATGCTGAACAGGCGTTTGTCGCGGTCGAAGTCCGCGTCCTGACAGGCATACAAAATGTCGAAGCCGCCGACCCAGAAAAAGATGACGGCCGACAGCAGCGCCGGAGTCAAAGCCAGCTCGCCTCGAATGGCGATCCACGACGCGAGCGGCGACAGCATCAGTGCGGCCGACAGCCAATAGTGGCACCAAACCGTGAACCGCTTCGCAAACGAATAGCCGAGCAGAAACAACAACACCGGCACCGACAGGATCAGCGGCCACCGGTTCGGCAAAAACAACAGCGTCGAGGCGACGAAACCAGCCGAGCAGACCAGCGTGAACGCGATCACGCTGGTCAGACTCAACAGCCCGGCCGGGAGGTGACGTTTCGCGGTGCGCGGGTTCGCCCCATCGAAGCGGCGATCCACGACGCGGTTGAACGCCATCGCCGCCGAGCGGGCGAAGACCATGCACAGCACAATGCCCGCCAAGGACGTCCACGCAAACGGCGAGTCGGGCCGATGCCACGCGAGGGCTGCCGACAGCAACGCGAACGGCAGCGCAAAGACCGTGTGACTGAACCGGATCAATTCCAGCAGATGGCGGAGACGTTGGAGCATGTCGATTCTGTCGCGGCCTGGTGAGTGATCGAATCCGATGTCCGATGAGGCGACGGATTCTAGCCGCAGCGTCTCGCGCTGTCCGCTGCTCGTCTCGAAACGGATGCCTTCGCTCGATGGAGCCCTCTTTCCCGTTCCTCGCCCCCTCAAAATGGGGCGAGGGGACAAGACGTCCGAACACTCGCCGGTCGTGTCAGATCTCGTACTCTTTCTCTTTGCTGGCGTCCGCACCGAAGGAGGCTCGGAAGCCGGCGGCGGCGGCGGTGACGGCCTTGTCGGTGCCGGTCAGCCTCAGAAAGTAGACCTCTTTCTCCTTCGTGACGAGGACCACGCTGTACGACCGGTGGTTGGCCCGCAGTTCCTTCTTGCCGCCCGCGAAGGGGCCGCCGGCGGTGTACTCGTAAGTGCCGCTCACGTCACTGAAGTAGTACTGGCCCTGCGGACAATCGCCCATCGTGATCTTGACCTTGCGGCCCTCGGCACTGAACTGGCCCACCCAGCGCTTGAGGTTCGCATCGACACCGCCTCCACCACCGGGGAACGAAGAGATGACCAATTCGGTCGGATGCTCGTCCGCCTCTGCGGAGGGAATCTTGTACTGGGCGAGTCGCAGCTTGTTGGCGGGCTTCTCCGACTTCCACGAGGCGGGGATCTTGAGCGTGATGTCTTCGATCTTCGTCTCTTTCGCAGCGGGCGCGTCATCCTTCTTGGCATCGGCATCCGGCGCGGCGAGGTTGTTCGTTTCGGCAGCGTGCAGCATTGTCACCGCCAGAACACCGGCGATGGCGAGAGTGAGCGAACGGTTCCACAGACGCATTGAATTCTCCTTGAGTGGGCTGACCGTGAGGTCGAAAGTGTTCGGGGCGGAATTTGAACGGGCGGATTGTCAGAATTCCGGTGTCGATTTGCAAACGGGAGTCCCTCGATGAAGTCGGAGCCGACAGGTGACGTCGTACTGCATCTAGTCCAGCAACCGGTGGAGAAGCTGCTGCGCGACTGCGAGGTGCGTCATGAGCGGCGACGCGGACCGGGTGGCCAGCACCGGAACAAGACCGAATCGGCCGTCGTGCTGCTGCACACGCCGACGGGGATCGAGGGACAGGCGGCCGAGCGACGCAGCCAGCACGTCAACTACCGCGTCGCCGTATCTCGATTGCGAGTCAACATCGCCCTCGCCGTCAGAACGGCCTCGCTGGCCGAGGCGGCCCCCACTGCGCTGTGGAAGTCGCGCTGTCGCGACGGCAAGATCGGGTGCAGTCCCGACCACGAAGACTTCGCGCCGCTTCTGGCCGAGGCGCTGGATGTGCTCCATTCGCGAAACGCTCACGTCGCCGGATCAGCCGAGCAACTTGGGGTCACGCCGTCGCAACTCGTGAAGTTCCTGAAGCACGAACACCGCGCGCTGCTGCTCGTCAACGAAGAACGCCGACGACAGGGACTGCATCCGCTGGAGTAACGTGGGGGCAGGTTTTTTACCTGCCCGCGAAGGTAGACTCGCCGCTCCACCGGCGAGACATCCGGTCGACGGAGCGACCGGACTACAGTATCAGGCAGGTTGAAAACCTACCCCACTGTCGCGAACGGCCACTCTTTGCCGAGGGCCTCGCGCTGGAGCCGCGTCAGTTGCGCGATGCCATCTGCGGCGAGGTCCAGTTGTCGGTTGAGCAACTCGCGCGAGAACGGTTTTCCCTCTGCCGTACCCTGCACTTCGATGAACTCGCCCGAGCCGGACATGACCACGTTCAGATCGACTTCGGCCTGGCTGTCTTCGATGTAGTCGAGGTCCAGGATCGGCGTCCCCTCGAACACGCCGGCGCTGACCGCCGCGATGCTTTTCGTGAGGACCGGCCGATCAGCGGGAAGCTCACCGCGAATCGAGGCGATGGCGTCGCAGAGGGCGATGAACCCGCCGGTGATGCTCAGCGTGCGAGTCCCTCCGTCCGCTTCGAGCACGTCGCAATCGACGGTGATCGTGCGACCGCCCAGCGCCGCGAAGTCGACCGCCGCGCGCAGGCTGCGGCCGATCAGACGCTGAATCTCGGACGAGCGGCCGTCCAGCTTCTCTCGCTCGCGCTTCTTCCGCGGCGCGGTGCTTCCTGGCAGCATCGAATACTCGGCGGTGAGCCATCCGACCGCCTCGGTCGGATTCGCTGCCGCCTTCCACGGCGGCAGCGTGCTGTCGATGCTGGCCGTGCAAAGGACCGTCGTCCTCCCCGCCTGAATCAGCACACTCCCGGGAGCCGCCCCCGTGAAATGCCGCTGCACGCGGATCGGTCGAAGTTCGTCGGACTGTCGGTTGTCGTGGCGCATGAGTAGCTCTTAGCTGTTAGCGATTGGCTCTTAGCAAAGGCGAAGAACCGGGGAAGTTGGTTAGACAAACCGTGCCAACAGGTAGGCACTCTTAATTCAGTTGCGCCACCCCGCCCCGAACTCATTCGTCACCGGGAAGCGGCGGAGTGGCGGGTGAGTGGTCGAGGAAGGTGATGAAATCTTCGCGGCAGGCGTGGGCAGCGCGAGTGGTACTCGACTTGGCCAGCAGGACGCGAGCCTTCGATTTCAAAATGGAAATGACGGTGCCAGCGGCCACGAGGGCTTCGTATTCCGAACGCTCTTCCGCCGTGAGCTTCCCCGCAGTCGATTTGCGAGCCAAGTCTTCGATGTATGCCTGCAAGTCGGAATCGGCTTGAAGATTCAGCAGAGCCTGTGCGGATCGCCGAGTCAAACAGCGTCCCACGGGATCGAGCAAGCGATCCAGGACCAGCCGCTGATGTTGCTGCGGTGAGGAGGCGATGAGCATGTGATTACTTTCTCCAAAGGCATTGCGGCGGGGGTGGCCGGTGCTGGACCAACGGGAAGCCCCGGTGGTGGGGAGTTGGATGACAATCGCTTGAAGATCAATGGTCAGTAATTTGGACAGCCAACTCACCACCGACCGGGGTTTCGCCCAAAGCGGCTCCAACCCCGGCCACCCTGCCGGGCCACCCGGCTCCGATCACTCTGAAAAGAAACCGTTGCCAACGCCCCAGATGAAAGCGATCAACACAAAACCGATTAAAAGCACCACTATGAAGGTTTCCAGGCTCTTTGCCTCCGCTGCTGTTTTCAGCACCGCCAAAATCACAAACCCACATATGCAGATCAAGCAACCACCAGCACTTGGGGGAATCCTGTGATTCATCGCCTAATCTCCTCCAAATTGGTCTCGGCCACCCCGCCGCCATGGAGTCAGGTGACCGAGGATTCAGATCCAGGAGTGACGCTCAGCCGTATTTCATACGGGCCACTGACGAAATTTGTTGCGAGGTGGCGAGAAATAAACATTGGATGACGGTTGCTGCGGATAAAGAATTCACAATTCTTCCCGTAACCTCCTAGCGCTCGCAAAGCCGCCGTCATATCGTTGACGTTGCAATCACCGAACCAAGTTACACACCATGTGACCATTTTCTGCTCCAACTACGTGCCGCGAACTTCTGGCGAACCGTTTCCACCAGCCGAGGACAAGTACCCCAAAAATTCCGTAGTACGGGGCAAGAAACTGTGCAGATCGAAATAATTGTTGAAAAAGCTCAATAGGGTGGGCAATGGCCCCTGTGCACTTCATTTTCTCTGGCTAAAAGCTGTCAGCTAATCGCTACTTCCAGCACCCACAAGATCAGCCCCTTGGCGAGGTGCATGCGGTTGTCGGCTTGTTGGAAGGCGATGCACTGCGGGCCGTCCATGATTTCGTCGGTCACTTCCTGGCCTCGTTTGGCGGGGAGGCAGTGCATGAAACGGGCCGACTTCGGGGCGAGCTTCATCAGTTTCGCGTTGACCTGGAACGGCAGGAAGACGGCGCGGCGTTCGGAGTCCTCGGCCTCCTGACCCATGCTGGTCCAGACGTCGGTGTAGACGATCGAGGCGTCCTTGAGGGCCGTCTTGAAATCATCGGTCTGCGTCACGTCGGCCGTCGGGATTCGCTTCTTCAGAATCTCAAGGAACTTCTCGCTGAGGCGATAGCCGGGCGGAGCGCATACCGTCATCGAGACGCCACACAGCGCTCCCGCGATCGCCAGTGAACTGGCCACGTTGTTGCCGTCGCCGATGAAGGCGATCCGCTTGCCGTGCAGGTCGCCGAAGACTTCCTGCATCGTGAACAGGTCGGTCAGAGCCTGACACGGATGCCGTTCGTCGGAGAGGCCGTTGATGACCGGTTTGCCCGAGAACTCGATGAAGTTGTCGATCAGCTTCTGCGAGAACGTGCGGAGGGCGATCACGTCGCTGTAGCCGCCGATCACGCGGGCCACGTCCTTGACCGCCTCGCGCCCGCCGATGCCCGATTCGATCGCGCTCAGGAAGATGCTGCTGCCACCAAGCTGCATCATGGCCGCATCAAAACTGAGCCGCGTACGCAGCGAGGGCTTTTCAAACACCGCCGTGAGGACTCGCCCCGCCAACAGTTGGGGCCGGTCCCCCTTCGCAAGGCGGGCCTTTAGTTCGCGAGTCAGATTGAAGATGGCCTCGACATCGGCCGGTTTGAGTTCGAGTAACGAATTGAGATGACGCATGAGAACGAAGTCCGAATGACAAAGCCCGAGTTGTGAACGAAACGAAAACAGCATCGCCGAACGCGACCGTGGAAGCGGTCACGCCCAAGGCCCTCACCGCGCGAAGAGTCAAAAAGACTTCGCGGCGGGAAGGCCCTCCTAGACGGCGGTCTGAGATCGTGGCGGGTCATTTCGGATCGGTTATCGTTGTGGTTCTTGGTTTTTCGGAGCGTGGCGGCGTGAGCCCCCTGATTCAGATGCCGATCTTATTCAACGCGGATACAGGGGGCTTACGCCCCCCGCTCCGAAAACAGTGGGTTGATGCCACCCCGCTCGGAGTCATTCAGGGTCACACTTCGTTGGCCATTTCTCGCAAGACTGTACCGACCACCGCACAGCCCTCGTCAACCTGCTCGGCGGTGATGTTGAGTGGCGGGAGGAGCCTGATGACCGTGTCATGCGTTGCGTTGATGAGGACTCCTCGCTCCATGCATTTGCCGACGGCGGGCGTCGCGGGAATCGCCAGTTCGACACCGACCATCATGCCGCGCACTCGCAGATCCTTGATGATCGGCAACTCGTCCTTCAGCTTCGCGAAGTGACCCCGGAACCGCACGGCCATCTTCTGGCAGTGGGCGAGCAGCCCGTCCTCTTCGATGGTCTGAATCGTGGCGATGCCCGCCGCCATCGCGAGGGGATTGCCGCCGAAGGTGCTGGCGTGCATCCCCGGTCGCAGGCTGGGAGCGACGTGATCGCGACAGACAAACGCGCCGCAGGCAACTCCCGCCGCGAGGCCCTTCGCCAGCGTCATGATGTCCGGCTGGACGCCCGAGTGCTGGTATCCGAACCAATGTCCCGTGCGGCCCATGCCCGTTTGAACCTCATCGAAAATGAGCAGCATGCCGCGCTCATCGCACAGTTGGCGCAGGCCCTTCAGGAACGAATCGTCCGCGATGTTGACGCCCCCCTCGCCCTGAACCGGTTCGAGCAGGATCGCGCACGTTTCGTCATCGACCAGTTGGCGCACCGCTTCCAGATCGTTGTAGGGTGCGTACCGAAAACCGGGCAACAGCGGGCCGAGTCCCTCGTGATACTTCGGCTGAGCCGTGGCCGTCACCGAGGCATACGTTCGTCCGTGGAAGCCGTTTGTGAACGAGATGACTCGATACTTGCCGGCTCCGCCCGGGTGAGAACTCGCGTGCAGCCGGGCCAGCTTGATCGCTCCCTCGATCGCCTCGGTCCCGCTGTTGGCGAAAAACGCCTTGCCGAACGAGCGAGTACAGATCGCCTCGGCAAAGTTCCCCTGAGCCTCGGTGTACCAGGTGTTTGGAATGTGGATCAGGTGCGCGACCTGATTCTGCACGGCCTTGACCACCTTCGGCGGACAATGACCGAGGATGTTGCAGCCCCAACCGGGGAAGAGGTCGAGGTACCGTTTCCCCTCGGCATCCCACACGGCGGTTCCCTCGCCGTGAACGAGGGAAACGGGATAACGCTTGTAGTTGGGGATGACGTACTTGCCGAATTGTTCAATCGTCTGTTGGCTGGTGCGAGTCGCGGCTGGATGCATGAGGCTTTGCTTCTTTCAGTATCAATCTGTCACAAAACAATTTCGGTCCCGATACCTTCGTTCGAATAAATCTCCAACAGCACCGAGTGAGGGATGCGGGCGTCGATGATGTGGACCTTTTTGACACCGGCTTCCAAGGCTTCCAGGGCCGCTTCGACTTTGGGGACCATGCCGGCGTCAATCACTCCGTCGCGGATCAGCTTGCGACATTGAGCCGCGTTGAGGTGCGACTGCAATGTGCTGGGATCCTTCCGGTCGAGGAAGATGCCCGGCACGTCGCTGAGGAAGACCAGCTTCTCGGCTTGGATCAGTCGAGCGACTGCGGCGGCGGCGGTGTCGGCGTTGACGTTCAGCATTCCTCCCGCTTCATCCAGCGCGACGGAGGGGAGCACGGGGATTTCGTCCTCGCGGCAGGTCATGAGCAACAGATCGCGGTCAATGTCGGTGACTTCTCCGACACGGCCGAGATCGATCGGTTCGCCATTCTCACCCGGCAAGAGGAGCTTTCGGCCGCGCAGACAGTTGACGGTTTGATAGTGCAGGCCGCGCGCGTCGCCTCCCTGGCGAGTGATCTCGTCCACCAAGCCCTGACAGATTTCGCCGCACAACGTCTGCGCGACGATCTCGAGCGTTTCCTCGTCGGTGTAGCGGCGGCCTTGCACGAACCGAGGCTGAATCCCGGCCTTGGTCATGGCCGCGTTGATCGCCTTCCCGCCGCCATGCACGAGGATTGGCCGCATTCCGACGGTCGACATGAAAATGACATCGGTGAGGAACGACTTCACCGCCGCCGTCTCTTCCATCGCACTTCCGCCGAGTTTGATCACGACGTGCCGATCACGGAACTGGCGAATCCAGCTCAACGCTTCGAGCAGCACGTTGGCCTTGTGAACGGCCTCGTCAAAGTTCTGCGGCATCTGATCTTCCGGCAATTGACCCAGGGGAAAGGGCGAGATTCTAGGTCGGGTTTGCGCGGAGTGTCAATTCGGTGGCGTGATCCTGCTCAGGCTGTTTTGTCCGTGCTTCGAGAGACTTGTCCGTGAGCGACATGCCGCGATGGAAGAATCAAACCGCAGAAAGACGTCGCGGAGTTGCGGAGGGATTCCACGAGCCATCGGTTCGGCAAAGAAGCCGCTCCAAACTTTCGCCGCGTCAGGGGCTGTCTTGCCACCCAAAACGAAGTACATGGACGCGACGACATCATTCAGCGACCGTCGTTCTTGCGAGATGTCTCGAGCGCTTTGGCCTGGCGGTAACTGGTGACGAAGGACTCGACATCCATTGGCAACGAGGCGTTGATTCCCGCGTTCTCAAACATCGGTCGAACGCGCTGGCTCTTCGCCCACTCATCCTCGGCCAGGCCGCCGTCGTGATCGGCGTCCATCCGGGCAAACGAATCGCGGGCTTCCTTGCCGATCGGATCCTGCTCAGCCGCATCCAGGCTCGCGGGAGGCTTGAGGCTCGCGGAGGAATTGTCACTTCTCTTGACGTTTGTGGTGGACTTGGAGAGGAGTTCGACCGCCGTCAGGAAGCCATCTCCGTTCTTGTCGAGTTTCGCGAACTCGGCGTACTTCGCGCGGTCCCACTCGTAGAGGCCGATCTGCCCGTCGCCATTCTTGTCTCGCATCTTGTACTCGGCCGGCAGACTGGGGGCGAACCGCGACTTGCCTGATGAATTCCGGCGGGTTCCGGTCGGGTTGCTCCCCGCTGACTCGGGCGACCCGGACAGCGAAAGCTCGTCCCGCTTGAGTTCCATCCGTTGCTGGCGTTCTTCATCCCGCGCGTGATCCCTGTTCTCGCCCTCTTCCATTTGGGCGATGCCCGCCGCCACGAAATCCTCGCGCGACACGGGGTATTTCTTCTTCAGCCCCTTCTCGCGCATGCGATCCAGCGTTTCCTTGGAGAAGCCTTCCAATTCCATTTCGGACAATGTCCCGTTGCCGTCATTGTCGAGTTGGTCGAACTGGGCCTCCATGTTGGACCGGTTCACGGCGGCCCGATCTTCGTCTTGTTGCGCCCACAGAGTGCCGCAGGCGAACAGAAACATCACGCTGACGGACAGGACACGATTCATGGTCATGGAACACTCCTGCACGATGTCGTGCCGTGGACACTTGCCAACTTGAGAAGACTTCGACCGAACGCTGCGGAAAAACCGGGAATCCTGACGTGGTTGCTCCGACCGTTACGACCATCCATCTTGTTGCCCTCTGTGACGACCGGTAGCATAAGCCTTGCTGGCCAGTCCGACGAATCCGATGTTTCCCGACGTTTCGGCCGTATTAGATCAAAGGCGCGGCAGGTGCGAAGGCTCAGATCAAACCGCGCTCAAGATTTTCGGTCAAGACGTCGGCGAACGCCAACTGCCGGACCTTGAGCCGACCTGAATTCTGAACGAAGCCGGCTACGCGCGGCGAAGAGTCTGACGACATACTACGCAATGACTCTTCTGGCGGACATTCCCTTTGTGCCTCGGAGGCCATCATGCGGTGCTTTGACTTGTCCTCTCTCACCCCCCGGTTCTTCCGACCCGCGAGCCTGGCCTTGGCCGGTCTGCTCTGCTTCGACGTCGATGCCACCTTCGCGCAGCCAGGCGGGCCGCCACTGGAACGTCCTCAGGAAGGGGGCTTCCGCCGAGGACGCTTCGGCGGTGGAGATACCGTCACCCTGGGTTTCGCACTCCGCGATGACAAGTTAGCCGAGAAGCTTGCGCTGACCGAGGATCAGAAGAAGAAGATGGAGCAGCTTCGAATGGACATGTTCACGGCCATGCGCAGCGGTGCCTCGCGCGAAGAGATGCCGAACATCCTGAAAGAGTTCGAGCAGAAGTCCGTCGATATCCTGACCGCCGAGCAGAAGCAGATCTGGGAAGTTCGCAAGGAAGAAATGAAGGCCGAGATGGCGGCGCGGGAAGCCGAACGCACTGGAAGCGGGCGCGGCCCCGGTGGAGAGCGAGGTCCGGGTGGCGAGCGTGGTCCGGCACCGCAACCCGCACCGCGTCGTACCGACTTTGTGGAAGAAAAACCACCCGAAGGCGCCAAGGTGACCGCTTCATTCGGGCAAAGTGTCGCGGATAAGTCGGCGGCCGGTGGCACGGTTTCCGCTCCGGCGGACGAAAAGCTCGACGGCCCCAAGCTCGCCTTCAACTTCCGGTATGCACCGTGGGCCGACGTGCTCAAGCTGTTCTCCGAAGCGGCCAACCTGACACTCGACCTCAACGACGTCCCGCCCGGCACGTTCAACTACTACGACGAAAAGACGTACACCATCACGGAGGCGCTCGATGTTCTGAATGGGTACCTGTTACCGAAGGGTTACGTGCTGATCCGACGCGACCGGTTTCTGGTCTCGTTGGATATGAGCAATGGGATTCCCCCCAATCTGATCCCGACCGTTGAGGTTGAAGAACTGCATCTGCACGGGGCCAACGAATTGATCAACGTCGCCCTACACCTGGATAATCTGGAAGCGGACAAAATCGTCGGCGAGGTCAAATCACTGGCCAGCCCATTTGCCACAGTGGCGGCGCTCAAGAATACGAACTCCCTCGTCCTGATGGACACGGGAGGCAACATCAATCGCATCTATCGTCTGCTCAAGGCGGGCGGGCTGCCCCCGGATAAAGAAACACAGTTCCGGGCCATTTCGCTCAAGCACATCACGGCGGTCGAAGCGGAGCGAACGGTTCGACGGTTGTACAGCCTGAACGCGGTCACCACGACGACCAACAGTTTTCCGCAGACGGGCTTCTCGCCTTTCGGCGGTGGATTTGGTGGCCCGTTTGGTGGGTTTGGTCAACCGGGATTCTCGGGATTCTCGGGGGGCTCGCGCGACAGCCGAGGCGACGATTCGCGATCGCGGGATGGTGGATCAAGAGATGGAGGATCGCGGGATGGCGGAGGCGGTTCCCGACCGCCGACTTCCACCGGAGGCCCGACGACTCCTTCGCCGTATGCCGGAAAGATTCAGGTCACGGCTGATACGCGCACCAATCACCTGCTCGTGACGGCGTCCGCAGCTCTCGTGAAAGCGATCGAAGAACTGGTAAAGATCATTGACGTGGACAGGGACAAAGATGGCAACCTCATCGTTCGGAACGAAAGCCCCGCCTTCTTGAAGGCGTACCTCGTGCCGGGGGGAGATGTGACGCAGGTCTCTCGGACATTGAACACGATGATGCCGGGATTGGTCGTCGGTGAGGACACTCGATCTGGCAAGATCCACGTGCATGCCACGAAGGAAGAGCACGCGGAGATTGAAAAGCTCGTGCAGACCCTCGCGGGTGACGGTGCCGGAGGGGCGGTGGCGGTCATCAACCTTACCAGGCTCGATCCCATCCAGGCGACGAACACGCTCAAGAACCTGTTCCTGAACGATCCGCGCGCCCCGATGATCGAACCCGATGCGTTCGGACGACGACTGCTCGTGCGGGGCTCGGCCGATCAACTGGCCCAGGTCAAAATCCTGCTGACCCAACTGGGCGAATCGGGAGGCGATCCCCTGGCCGAAAATGTCGATCGCGGCAACACGCGAACTCTCAACCTCCGAGGCCACGAATCTGAAGAGATCCTGCGGTTGACCCAACAGATGTTGGGCGCAGGCAACCGCAACTCGATTCGCATCGTCGTCCCTTCGCAGCCCAGCCCCATCCGTGATCGCCGTGTTCCCAGTGCCAAGAGTGGCGGGACGGAGGAGCCTCTGCTGGAGCGCGGTGCCGAACGCATCGGCCGACCCGCCGATGAAATTCGCGAGCCACTGCGTCCCGTTCCGACGCGCGAGGTCGCGCCGCCTCAGACGACGGCTCCGCGCAGGACATCCATTTTACAGGTCAGCCGTTCGGGACAGACCCGCGAAGCCGACGACGATGCGCCGAAGGGTGTGACGACCAGCACCACGGACGAGTCGGAACCAAACTCACCTGACAAATCACCCGACAACAAGGGCGCTGCCAATGAACCGAACGGCGACTCAAATAAGCCGTCGTCGGTCAGCATCACGGTCAGTGGCGATGAATTGATCCTCCACGGCGATGACAAGGAGCAACTGAACCAGATAGAGAGCATGATCGAGACACTGATTTCGTCCATTCCGAGCCGGACACGCTGGACGATTTTCTATCTCCGGACCGCCGATGCCACAGAAACGGCTCAGATGCTGGAACGCCTCTTCCCGCAGAGTAGCGTGACTCAATCGACCTCCTCCAGCGACGGCCTGTTCGGCTCGTTGACCGGCGGCCTGTCGACGCTGGGCCGCGGCATGATGAACGTGACCGGACTCAATCAAACGCTCGGCGGCAGCGGCAGCCTGAGGATCATCACCGACATTCGCGCCAACGCCCTGTTCGTGACCGGGCCACAGGACATGATTCGCGAAGTCGAACAGATGCTCGAAGTCCTGGACCTCGCCGAACTTCCCACAGACTCGCTGCGCGACAAGTCGGCACGCGCCATTCCCATCGAGTTCGCCGATATTGACGACGTCCTCGACAACGTGGAGAGCCTCTTCAAGGAAGCGATCGCTCCCGATCCGCAGGCGCAGGGAGGGCAGGGCCAGCGTTTCAATCCACTCGCCATGCTGATGGGTGGCGCGGGTGGTGGTGGCGGAGCGGGCGGCAAGAAGCAATCCGGCCCGGAACTGGCGGTCACGGCGGATCGGCGGACGAGCCATCTCATCGTCTTCTGCAACAATGCCATGTTTCTGCAGGTGGAAAGTTTGGTCAAGTCGATCGACGAGCGAGCGAGAGATGCCAGACAGGTCGTCCGAATCATGAAACTCGAGACCGCCGACCCGGCACTCGTCTCATCGACCCTCACCTCACTGATCCCCAAAGTCACGGTCAGCGCCTCCCGGGGAGGAGCCCGCAGCAAGAAGTCAAACGAACCCAACGCCGCCGGACAACCAGGCGGCCAGCCGCCCCAGGACGGGAACCGCGATGCCGAAATGCTTCGCCGCGCGATGGAGCAACGATCTCAAAGCCGTGGCGGCGGTGATCGT
>JANODP010000136.1:0-26294 GCA_031412755.1 Schlesneria sp.
CGGATGGCAGAGCCAGAGCACGGATGAGTCATGACAAACGGCGCGAGACATGACTCGATAGTTGAAAGATCGTTTCATCAGGCCACCCGCTCCCCGAAGACGGGCGGGAGAGGGGACCAGAAAAGGCGACCACCAAATAACGACTGCACCCCGTGTTGGAGAGACTCATGACGACGTTCGATTTGTCCGTTCACGGCATCCACGCGCCGACGATTCTACGCAACGCCGACCCGTCCAAGCTGTACGAGGAGGCGATTCGGTTTGAGCCCGGCACGACGATCTCCGACACCGGGGCGCTGATCGCCTACTCGGGCGAGAAGACCGGGCGGTCGCCGCAGGACAAGCGGCTCGTCAGGAACGCCGCCTCGGCCGACGTCATCTGGTGGGGGCCGGTCAACTTCCCGCTCGACGAAGTCACCTTCGCCATCAACCGCGAGCGGGCCAAGGACTACCTCAACACCCGCGACCGCCTCTACGTCGTCGATGCCTACGCCGGCTGGGACCCGCGGCACCAGATCAAGGTCCGCGTCATCTGCTCCAGGCCCTATCACGCCCTGTTCATGCACCAGATGCTGATCCGACCGACCGACGAGCAACTGGCCGACTTCGGTCCGCCCGACTTCGTGATCTACAACGCCGGACGCTTCCCCGCCAACCGCTATACCACCGGCATGACCTCCACCACCAGCGTCGACGTCAGCTTCGAGAACGGTGAGGTCGTGATCCTCGGCACCGAATACGCCGGCGAGATGAAGAAGGGCATCTTCACGATCATGAACTACCTGATGCCCAAACGCGGCGTCCTGTCGATGCACTGCTCCGCCACCGCCGACCGCGTGACCGGCCAGTCGTCGGTCCTGTTCGGACTGTCGGGAACGGGCAAGACGACCCTCTCCGCCGATCCCAAACGATCGCTGATCGGCGACGACGAACATGGCTGGTCGAGCGACGGCATCTTCAACATCGAGGGGGGCTGCTACGCCAAGGCCATCTATCTCTCGCGCGAGTCCGAACCCGAGATCTTCCAGGCCCTGCGGTTCGGAGCCGTCCTCGAAAACGTCGTCTACGACGACGCGCATCATCACGTCGACTTCAACAACTCGACGATCTCACAAAACACCCGCGGGGCCTATCCGATCGAGTACGTCACCAACGCCCGCATCCCCTGCATGGCCGGTCACCCGACCGACGTGATCTTCCTGACCTGCGACGCTTTTGGAGTCCTCCCCCCCGTCAGCCGCCTCACCACCGAGCAGGCGATGTATCACTTCGTCAACGGCTACACCGCCAAGGTCGCCGGCACCGAAGTCGGCGTGAAGGAGCCCCAGGCCACGTTCAGCCCCTGCTTCGGCGGTCCCTTCCTCGTCTGGCACCCGCGCAAATACGCCGACCTGCTCGCCGAGCGGATTCGGACTCACCACGCCAACGTCTGGCTCGTCAACACCGGCTGGAGCGGCGGCCCCTACGGCGTCGGCTCACGCATGAAGCTCGCCTACACCCGGGCCATCATCGACGCGATCCACGCCGGACAACTGAACGACGCCCCCACGCAGACCGACCCCATCTTCGGCCTCTCCATCATCACCCACTGCCCCAACGTCCCCTCCGAAATTCTGAACCCCCGCCAAACCTGGCCCGACCCCGCCACCTACGACGCCACCGCCCACAAACTCGCCGCCCTCTTCCGCGAAAACTACGCCCAGTTCGAAGAGGGCGGCACCTTCAAGGGATCGATGGAAGGCTGAGTCGCAACGACCGAGAGCCAAGTCACAACGACGGAGAGAGGGAGCGACGGAGAAACAGAGCGACGCCACTCTGAGGTCGAGCAAAACATCGCCGTCATCGGTCTCGGCGACGACCGCGTCGATCCTCGTAACGACCCGGTCGGTCAGCGCGATGAGCCGGTCAGGCCGCGCGATGCCCCGGTCGGTTCCCGCAACGACCTCTTCGGTTCGTGTTTTGACCTCTTCGATCAATGCAACGGCCTCATTGGCTCGTGTCGGAAGCTCTTCGATCAATGTTCTCCCCTCCAAGGCTCGTGCAACGACCTCTTCGATCAATGTTTCCCCATCTAAGCCTCGTGTAACGGCCTCTTCGATTAATGTTTTGGCATCTAAGGCTCGTGCAATGACCTCTTCGATCCATTTTTTCCCATCTCAGGCTCGTGTCATGAGGTCTTCGATCGAATCAGTCCGATGCGAGACGGGCGTCCCGGGATCGTCGAGAGAAGTAATCTCCTGAAAACAGAAGGTTTACGTCAAACGGACCGGACCGAACGTCACGCAGCCCGAAACGAACGCCACACTGTCCGGTTCCGAGGGGTGGGGCGTTCGAGTCGGCTCCGGAGAGGATTGAACTTTCGTCAGCGAGTGGTACGCTGCTCGCCCGTGTGACGATGCGGCGTCGTGTTCTGCAACAGTTCTCTGCCCTAGCGGACGGGTGGCCGCACGCGTGGCCGGGTCCGAGCGGAGCGATGGCCCGGAAGTGGTCGTTCCGGGGCCTTCCCGTTGGTCAGACCCCGCCACCCAGCCGCAATCGACCCCCGCAATTCAGCACAGGACCCAGACAATGTCAGCGCCATCATCAGAGCTGCTACCCGAACCATTACGATGGGTGCTTTTGATTTTGGGGTTTTTCTCTCTGTTTTTGGGTGCGTGGGGTATCTGGCTCTACGAAGAAACGGCCCACAAGGAAACGGCCCACAAGACTTCGTCCGCACACGTCGAAGAACGGGAGAAGCCTTCATCTTCATCGACCAAGATCAAGGAGCCTGCACTCGATGGCCAGGAGTCTTCCGCGACACCAGACTCCGCTCACGAGCAGCCAGCCGGTTGCATAAGTGCTGCTTCCCGCTCGCTGTTTGTTCTTTATCACACGCTGCAGTTGCTGTTGGGGCATGGCGCCCATCTCGCCGAACCAATCCCCTGGCAACTCCATTTTGGACGGATATTTGGGGTGTGTTTTGTGCTTGCTGCCGTCGGATACCCCTACTATCAGCTCCTTCAGCGGCAGTTGATACAGGTGCCGCCCCGGTCTGTCGTGATTTGTGGACTCGGTGATTTTGGAATGAAGATCGCGATTGCAGCACGGCAGCGGGGTAAGCATGTCGTGGCTATCGAGAAACTGAAAAACGAAGCGACGGAACAGGCGCTAAGACAGGAAATCAAACTGATCGAAGGAGACGCTCTCCATGAGAACGTCCTGAGACGCGCCCATCTGGATCGGAGCGAGTCGTTGTTGGTGTCGACCGAGAACGACGCCACCAACGAGGCGATTGCCAGGCAAGCCGGCAGTTTGATTGTCCAGGGCTCCCGACAGGATTCACCGCTCATTTGCCGGGTGCTCGTGCGCGATCCCCTGTTTTGGCGGCAACCGGACGGGCAGCAGAAACCCCTAGATTGGGGACAGAGCGCCACCGGGCCGCGCCCCGATTACCGAGTCAATTTGCTCGATCTCGTGGCGATGCATGACGAGGCCATCCGGCAAGCGTTGCGGAAGTTTCCGCTCGACATTAAACCGATCCAAGTCAGCGACGATACGCGGGTTCATCTGGTGGTCGTCGGATTCGGTCGGATGGGGCAAGCCCTGGCGTTGCAGGCGGCGAGAATCGGCCATTTTGCCAATGAGACTCCGACGCGCAAGATTCGAATTACCGTCGTGGATGCCAACGTCAAGTCCGTTGTGAAGAAGTTCAAGGAGGAGGTCTGCCATTCGAAATTAGACGAGTGCTGCGAGTTCAACGAGCACGATCTGCATCATTCGCGTCCCGGTTTCACCGCCGAACTCGATGGACTGCTCCAACGCAGCGGTCCCGGCGAGTGGCAAACGATCGTCTTCTGTCTGGAGTCCGCCACGACGGCGAATGATGAGGAAAACTGCCGACTTGGCCTGGAGTTCGCGAATCTCACCAATCAGGAGAGACGGCGATTGCTCACCAACCAGACCACTCGCAGTGGGTATGACACTCTGCTTCGGAATAGCGCGAGTCAAAACTCGCAGTATTTGCACCCGTTTGGGATGGTCGAGGATCTGTTCACGTGGGATCTCCTGCAGAACAAGACCGAAGACAAGATTGCCAGTGCCATCCACGAAGACTATGTGAAGCATCATGGCGGTGATTCCTGGGAGACCCTGTCGGAGAACTTGAAGGACTCGAATCGCCACGCGGCCGATCATGTGCCCATCAAACTTCGCGCACTCGGTTACCACGATGCCCCGCTCGTGCCCGATCAGGCGCGGATCGAGCATTTTTCCGAGTCCGAGAAGTTGCTGATGGCGAAGATGGAGCACGAACGTTGGTGCGCGGAACGCTTCCTCGACGGCTGGAAATACGGCCCGGAAACGATTCGAGCCCAGAAGATCAGCAAAGCCCTCGTCTCTTGGGAGGAGTTGCCAATCGAAGAACAGCGAAAAGACTTCGAGCAGATTGAAGCTCTTCCGAGAATCCTTTTGGCATCTGATCTAGGCATTTATCGATAGCCGTCCGGTCCGCTCGAATCGCATCCGCAGGAACCGCCCGTGACATCCTTCCATCACCGCACATCTCCCGGTCAATGCAACAATCGCCGCCGGCTCCGTACCGACAGGGACCGGCGGTTCTGAGAGTGTTGTCCCACACACACTGGCGGGCGAAGCCCCCCGCCACTGGCACCCGACAAGCGCCGTCTCCGCTCGCAATCATCCCCTGCCATTCAGAACAGGATCCCGACAATGTCACATACGGCGTCACCCGCACCGAGAACCAAATGGCAACGCTGGCTGCTGGCGGGCTTGATTGCCGGCACGTTGATTCTGGGTTTCTGGGGCAACTGTCGCCACGCACAAGAGTCGCCCCACCAGCATTCCACCGGACACGACCCCGCTTCTCCGCCAGCCCCCAATCTATGGAGTGTGGGTTACCACACGCTGCAATTCCTGTTGCTTCACGGCACACATCTCGCGGAACCGGTCCCCTGGCAATTGCAGTGGGGACGATGGCTGGGAGCGTGCTTCCTGTTTGTGTTGGGCGTGGCCGCGTTCGTGAAGTTTTTTCGCGATGAGATTCTGTTTTATTGTCTTCGTCGTCCCTGGCTTCGCTTCCGCTGGCTTCGCCTCCGCTGGCTTCGTCTCCCCTGGCTTCACTCCTGGCTTCACTCCTGGCTTCACTTTTGGAAGCGCAAACATGTCGTGATTTGCGGCCTCGGTGATCTGGGAATGAGGCTCGCGATTGACGCCCGGAAAGACACGTTTGTCGTGGCCATCGAGAAACAGAAAAGCACCGCCATTGAGCTCGCACGGGACCTGGGAATCCTGGTGATCGAAGGAGACGCCTGCGAGGTGGAGATTCTGAAACGCGCGGCGCTGGATCAGTGCGAGTCGTTGTTTGTGGCGTGCCCGGACGATGCCACCAACGCGGCGATTGCCACGCGCGCCGGCGGCTTGATTCCCCGGGAACCCCGACTGGATTCGCCGGTCATCTGCCGGTTGCTGGTCCACGAGGCCGAAATGCGGCACCTGTTGAAGCGGGAGAAAGTGTTTGAGTGGGGGTCGGGGGCCGCGGGGCCACACCCCAATTACCGCGTCCATTTCAACGATCTCGACTTGCCCGACACGGCCGTCCGGCAAGCGTTGCGGATGTTTCCGCTCGACATTCAACCGATCCTCCGAGACAGCGACGAAACGCGCGTGCATGTGGTGGTTGTCGGAGGCGGTCCGATCGGATACGCCATGGTGGTGCATGCCGCGAGATTCGGCCACTTTGCCAATGAGACCCCGGCGCGAAGGATCCGAATTACCCTGGTGGATGCCGAGGCCACGGCCAGGGTGGAGAAGTTCAAAAAACGCTGGGACAAATGGGAAGAGTTCTGCGAGCTCATCGCGCTCGATCTGGATCATTCGAGCCCCGATTTCATCGCCCGGCTCAAGGAGTATCTGCAACCCGTCAGTCCGGGCGATCCCGACGGTCCCGACGAATTGCAGACCGTCGTCCTCTGTCTGGAGACGGCCGAGTCCGTCCCGGAGTATGTCACGTCCGAAAACGATGACAAAAACTGGAGGCTGGGTCTGGAACTCACGAACCTCACCAATCAGGGCCGACGGCAATTGCTCACCTACCAGAGCACCAGGAACGGGTTTGCCGCTCTGCTTTCGACAAACACGACCGAGAACCCGCGGCGCCTGCACCCGTTTGGCATGATCGAGGATCTGCACTCGCAGAGCGTCTTGCTGAAGGAGAGCGAATACCAACTGGCTCGCGCCATCCACGAACGTTATGTGAAGCATCACGGCGGCGATTCGTGGGAGTCCTTGTCAGAAGACATTCAGGAATCGAATCGCCACGCGGCCGACCATGCGCTGGTCAAACTTCGTGCACTCGGTTACCACCAGGCTCCGCTCAAGCCCGACCAGTCGCGAATCGAAAGTTTTTCCGACCCCGAGAAGTTGCTGGTGGCGAAGATGGAGCACAAACGTTGGTGCGCGGAACGCTGGCTCGCCGATTGGAAATACGGACCGCAAACGATCAAGGAGAAGAAGATCCACAAAGACCTCGTCCCGTGGGAGGAATTGCCGGAAAAAGAACAGCGAAAAGACTTCGAGCAAATCGAAGCTCTTCCGGAAATCCTGTTCGCCATTGGTCGAGGCATTTATCGATAGCCGCCCGGTCCGCTCGAAACGCCTCCGCAGGAATCGTCCCTGACATCCCTCCCTCGCCGCACCACTCCCGGCCCTGGCGACCATCGCCGCCGACTCTGCACGGACCGGGGCGCGTTGCGGCGGGCCGGTCCCTCTCGATCTGCGGATTCTGCGGGCTGTTCGCCTCACGCCGGAAAGGGGGATCGTGCCGACGACGCACTGAGGCGAACATGAAATGTTGCCAATCGGCAACGCACCGGTGCGGGGCGTCGATTCTGCGAACTATGGTTCGGGAAAGAGACGCGTCCGCCTCGTTCCCCGCTTCGTTGCCAATCCGACCACGCGGTGAATGCCGTCATCATCAGAAGGGCCACCTTCGCAATGCTTCGCGACACCGACCGCCTCGACGATCCTGCTCCCGAGCCTCGACGCCAGATTCTGGTGGTCGATGACGATCCGCTGTTTCGCAGCCTGATGGTCAGCGTCCTCCGCCGGGATTTCAACGTGACCGTGGCGGCCGATGGAGCCGACGGCTTCTATCGCGCCCTGGACCAGGTGCCCGACGCGGCCGTGCTCGACATCCAGATGCCCGGCTGGGATGGCATCAAGACGTTGAAAGCCTTCCGCTCTCACCCGGCGCTCGCGCGGGTGAAGGTCATCGTGCTGACTTCGGACGCCAGTCGCGAGACCGTGCTGGCCGCGATCCAGGCCGGGGCCGACGACTACATCATCAAAACCGCCTTCTCACGCGATGATTTCCGCCAGAAACTCGACCGCCTGCTGCCGGATCTGCCGCCGACCGAAATCCCCGCCGACGCGCCGATCAGTCCTTCGTTTCCCTCGATTCCGGTCCGGGATGACCTCAACGTGACCCCCGAACTGGTGGGAGCCATCGCCGCGTCCGGCAGACTTGTCGGCTGGGCGGGCTCGGAGGATCTGCTGCAAGAGGCCATCGACGCCTGGGAATGACGCGCGGCCTGCGGCCCGCCGCCTGCGGCCCGCGGCCTGCGGCCCGCCGCCTTTGGCCTGCGGACGACTCACGTCAGGATCGCGCTCAGGACCCGCGCCGGTTGCACGCCGGTCAGCCGGAAGTCCAGACCCTGATGCTTGAACGTCAACCGGCGATGGTCGATCCCCAGCAGGTGCAGCAGCGTGGCATGCAGATCGCGCGCGTGGCAGACGTTGTCGACCGCGTTGTAGCCGAACTCGTCGGTCGCTCCGAAAGTCAGGCCCCGCTTCACGCCGCCACCGGCCAGCCAGATCGAGAAACCCTTGATGTGGTGGTCCCGACCCGGCAGCTTGCCCTTCCCCTGAAACATCGGTGTCCGACCGAACTCGCCCCCCCATATGATGAGCGTGTCGTCGAGCATCCCGCGCTGCTTCAGGTCGGTGAGCAACGCCCACGTCGGCTGGTCGGTCAGGCTGCAGCACGTGTTCATGTACGGCACCAGATCGCCGTGATGGTCCCAGTCGCGGTGATAGAGCTGAATGAAGCGGACGCCCCGCTCGGCCATGCGTCTCGCCAGCAGACAGTTCGCGGCGAAGCTGCCGTCGGCGCCCTGTGTGCCATACATGTCGAGGATGTGCCGCGGCTCATCGGAGATGTCCAACAGCGCGGGCACGCTCGTCTGCATCCGAAATGCCATCTCATAGGCCGCGATCCGCGTGTCGACCTCGGGGTTGTACGCGACTTCGTTCTGAAGCCCGTTGAGTTCGTTGACCGCCTCGACCACCCGCCGCTGCCGCGCCGAGGAAACTCCCGGCGGATTGCCCAGGTAATGAACGGCGTCTCCCTGCGAATTGAACAGGACGCCCTGATGCCGACTCGGCAGGAACCCGCTGTGCCATTGTCGCGAGGAAATCGGCTGCGGATTGCGACCCCCGAAGCTGGAGAGCACCACGAAACCCGGCAGATTCTGACTCTCGCTGCCCAGTCCGTACTGCACCCACGATCCCATGCTCGGCCGCCCCGAGATCGACGTCCCCGTGTTCATGACCGTGTGCGCGGGATCGTGGTTGATCTGGTCCGTGGTCATGGAGCGGATGATGGTCATGTCGTCGGCCAGTTTCGCGGTCCACGGCAGGAAATCGCTGATCTCCTGCCCCGACTCGCCGTGCTTCTGAAACTTGATCTGCGGCCCGAGACACTTCAACGCCTGCCCCTGAAGCTGCGCGATCGGCTGCCCCCGCGTGATCGATTCGGGCATCGGCTGCCCGTCCATCTCGGCGAGCTTCGGCTTGTAGTCGAACGTCTCGAACTGCGACGGCCCCCCCGACATGTACAGATAAATGACCCGCCGCACCTTCGGAGCAAACTGCGGAAAGCCACTCACGCCGGGAGCGTTCGCAACGTCCGGACCGGTTCCTCCCGAAGAGGCCGTTCCCGCGGCAAACAACTCCGGCCGGATCAAACCCGCCAGCGCGATCGAACCCAACCCGGCGGCCGATTGGCCGAGAAATGTTCGACGATTGAGATCGATTAAACGTGTCATTGCCACTCGTTGTCCTTGGAGACTCATCTCGTTCTCAAGGAAAATTCACGCTTTGCGGGCGCGTTTGACGGGAGACTTGGGCTTGGCCGACAACAAACGCTTTCGTCTCGCGGTTGATTGTTTCTTTTGATGCTCGATCCGGGCCTTGTCCAACTCCTGCAGATGCTGGAAATAGCCCTCGAACCCGCCGTAAGTCTCCAGCAACTCGGCTCGAACTCGCGCGATCTCATCAAGAATTTCGTCGGGCATGGTCAGTCTCCTCTGCGGATGGTGTTCCCAAATCGGACTTGTGGAATTGACTCGGGCGAGACGAGCCACGGTGCCCGCAACTCGCCGCCGGCACACATCTCGTTGAGCCTCTTCTGGACGACAGGGTTCGCGAGGTGCGCGTAATTCCAACTGAGCAGGTAATCGATGGAGTGGACGACGCACAACCCCAATTGAGTCGCATCGACGTTCTTTCCCGCCGGCACGAGGCCGGAATCAATGCACCGTTGGGCGAATTCTCGAACAGCTCTGTTCAGCGGAATGTAGTCTAGCCGTCGAACCATCCGCAGGCATTCGGATTGTCTCGGAAAGTGTCCAGCGGCCAGTTCCTGTTCGGTCGCGACCGAGGTCACCACACGAAAGTAATTCCGCTCATAATCCCACCACTCGCGGCTGTGAATCCGCCGCGCCAAGACAGACACGTCGTTCCCCTCGTACCACAATGCTGAGACAAAACTCGTGTCGAGATAGACCGTCGGCTTCTTCGAGGCCATTTCAGTTCCTCGTGACGAACTCGTTCAGGTTGAAGAGCGTTCGGGCGACGGAAGTCCATGCGGCGAGTTCCGTCGGATCGAGGCCGGGTGGAATCGGGGCCAGGCCCGTCTTCAAGAGTTGGGGGGCGGCGGCCGGGTCGGCGGCGAACGAGAGGCGTTCCGCTTCGAGCAGCCGCTTTGTCGCGGCGAGTTCTCGATCGGTGGGTGGTCGCGACAGCGAGGTCTGCCAGGCCCAACGAATTCGCTCGTCGGGGGACGAGCCCCCCTCGCGCAGGATTCTCGCGGCGAAGACACGCGCCGCCTCGACGAACGTCGGGTCGTTGAGCAGCACCAGCGCGGCGAGCGGGGTGTTCGACTGCGGTCGCTCGCACGAACACTCTTCGCGGCTGGGCGCATCAAACGCCTTCAGCATCGGATGGAGATACGCCCGCTGCCAGTGCGTGTAGAGGCCGCGACGGTACTGCGCCTCACCGGTGTCGGCCGTGTAGTCCCGCTTCGGAAAATTGAGGAACCGATAATAGCCGTCGGGTTGATACGGCCGGGTGCTGCGTCCGCCCACCTGCCGAACCAGCAGGCCACTCACGGCGAGGGCGTTGTCGCGAACCGTCTCGGCCTCCAGCCGCCAGCGCGATTGCCGCGCGAGCTGCCGGTTGTCGGAATCGAGTGCGGAATTCGGATTGCGGATTGCGGATTGAGAGGCGGAGGGAGATGACGATTGCTCGCGACCGGTGGAATTTGACCTGTCTTCATTCCGCAATCCGAATTCCGCACTCCGCATTTCACTCGACTGCCGGTACGTGCGAGTCAGCACCATCAGCTTCACCATGTGCTGCACGTCCCAGCCGCTGTCGATGAACTCGACTGCCAGCCAGTCGAGCAACTCGGGATGGTCCGGTGCCTCTCCCTGCGCTCCGAAATCTTCCAGGCTCCGCGACAGTCCGCGCCCGTGAAACAGTTTCCACAGCCGGTTGACGAAGACGCGCGCCGCGAGCGGGTTGTCGCGCGAGGTGACCCAGTTCGCGAGATCCAGCCGGGTCGGCCGTTCTCCCGTCGCTCGCTCTCCCGCATCGCGGCCCGCTGGGCTGAGCTGCTTGAAGACCAGCGGCACTCCCGGCTCGACAATCTCACCGCCGTCGTCCATCCAGTCGCCGCGAGACAGCACACGAATCGGGCGCGGTGCGATCGCGACGGTGATCATTGTCCGGCGAGTCTCCTTCGGCACGAGCTTCGTCGTGACATCCATTTCCGGTTCGCGTTTCGCCGGCGTCGTGTCACCCGCCTTGAACGAACGCAGGTCGTCGATGTCGGCGAAGAACGCGGCCAGCCGATAGAAGTCGCGCTGCGGCAGCGGGTCGAACTTGTGATCGTGGCACTCGCAACAGCCGAGCGTCGCCCCCAGCCAGACCGAGCCAAAATTCCGCACGCGATCGGCCGAGTACTTGGCGAGATACTCCTTCTGCTGCACGCCCCCCTCGTGGGATGTCTGCAACAGCCGGTTGTAACCCGACGCGATCTTCTGCTCGACCGTCGCGTCCGGCAGCAGGTCGCCCGCCAGTTGCTCGCGCGTGAATTGGTCGAACGGCATGTTCTCGTGAAACGCCTGAATCACGTAATCGCGGTAGGGCGAGATGTGATGCTCCTGATCTCCGTGATAGCCCACGGTGTCGGCGTAGCGAACCAGGTCCAGCCAGTACATCGCCATCCGCTCGGCGTAATGCGGCGAAGCGAGTAATCGCTCGACGAGTTGCCTGCAGGCTGTATCGGCATCCATTTTGAACTGTTTGACAAACACTTCGACTTCTTCGGGCGAGGGCGGCAGTCCCGTGAGGTCGAACGCATACCTGCGAATCAGCGTGTGGGGATCGGCCATCGGCGAGAAGTCCAGACCGTTCTTCACCAAACTCGAACGGATCGCCAAATCGATCGGCTGATCAGTGTTCTTTCCAGAAAGAAAACCCGCGCGCACCGGAACGGCGTAGGCCCAATGATCACTCCATTCGGCACCCTGTTCGATCCACAGCCGAATAAGTTGTCGCTCCTTTTCGGAAAGCGACTTGCCGGATTCGGACGGAGGCATCCGCTGGTCTGCGTCCTTGGCGGTAATCCGCTTCCACAATTCGCTCTCGCCGGGGAGCTTCGGGGTCACAATGGTCGCCTCTTCCCGGTGCAGAAACATTCCTTCCAACGTGTCGAGCCTCAACTTGGCCTCGCGATGTTTCTCGTCGGGACCGTGACAGAAGAAACACTTGTCCGACAGGATCGGTCGAATCTCACGCTGAAAATCGACGCGGTTCGGTGAGACATCGGCCGCCGAGACCACGCCGACTCCCACACGCCCGTGAGAAGGGACCAGCGACAGTTGCCAGATGCAAACCGCCAGAACCGACAGGCACCCTCGTCCGAAGCGATTTCCTGACGCCTCTGTGGGGAGCTGGCATTGGTTGCTGCTCATGCTGCAATTCCTTCGTGGGGATCTGTGCTGCCGAATTGTTCGCCGAATCCCGGCATCACGGCTCCCAGCATAACCGCGCAAGAGCTCTCGCACCCTGCCGCAAAGCCGGCCCGGAAAATGTCCCGGATGCTTTGAGTCTCCGCGGCGCGAATTCAGGTCACCGGCTGAAACGGACGCCGGGCAGCACCACCGATTGCGCGGCGGACCGACCGACGGACAGAATTATTGCCCTCTCGCGATATTCCATCGAATGAAGCTCATGGCCGCAAACCCCGAAGACATGGTCCAAGTCGCATTGGCCGGATGACGGTAACTATTCAAAAAATCCGGTTGCCAAACAAAAAACGCCGACATCGGTCGAATTGCAAACTAATTTCCAAAGTGTGGCTCTGCGACCGTCCGATCAATCGCGGCCGGTCCGCAGCCACTTTGTCCGAGTCCGGCACATCCGTGTTGATCCCGACTCTCTGCCATCGTCCTGCTAGGCGCGTCGTGAGGAACGAATACTTATGCTGACATCCAACTGGCTCACCAAACTGATGCGTCGTCTGAGTTCTCGGCCCCAGGTGCGGCGTCGATCGCGGCGTTATACGTCACAGACGTGTGTGGTCCAGATGC
Source organism: Schlesneria sp. (assembly GCA_031412755.1). Lineage (GTDB taxonomy): Bacteria > Planctomycetota > Planctomycetia > Planctomycetales > Planctomycetaceae > Schlesneria. Next base: position 12,936 of record JANODP010000136.1, read on the forward strand.
TCGAACCGCGCGTGTTGCTGGCGGGGACGGCCGTCCTGGTCGGGTCGACCCTCACCGTGACGGGCGATGCGACAAACAACACGATCTCGGTGGCCAATGGAGCCAACCTTGCTGTCACGATTGACGGAACCACTTCGAACTTCACCTCCGCCAGTGTCACCAGCATCGACATTTCTGGACTCGTCGGGAATGACACGATCACGATCAACAGTCTGGGCGCCGGGATGTCACTGACGGCGGACGGCGGTGACGGCAACGATGGCATCTCGGTGGCCAGCACGGTCACCAATGCCGTGGTACTGCTGGGTGGCAACAACGACGACACCCTTACCGGTGGAGCCGGTAACGACACCTTGACGGGTGGAGCGGGCAACGACACCTACGTGTTCAACACCGACCTGGCCCTGGGGAGCGACACGATCGACGAAACAGATGGTGGAACCGATACGCTCAATTTCAGCGGGACGACGACACGAAACGTGACTGTTGATCTGTCGAACGCGGCGGCTCAGGTGGTGAATGCGGGACTCACCCTGACCCTCTCTTCGAGCAGCACGATGGAGAATGTGATCGGCGGGACGCTCAATGACACGCTGACCGGGAACACACTCAACAACGTGCTGACGGGTGGAGCGGGCAACGACACCTACCTGTTCGACACGGACTCGATCGCGGGGTTGGGGAGCGACACCATCAATGAGGCGGGCGGCGGGATTGATACACTCGATTTCAGCGTGACCACGACCCGATCCGTGAACGTCGACCTGTCAGTTGCCGTGTCACAGGTGGTGAACTCCGTGATGACACTGACGCTCTCGGCCGGCAACACGATCGAGAATGTGATCGGTGGGTCGGTCAATGACACGCTGACCGGAAACGCGTTGAACAACACACTGACAGGTGGAAGCGGCAACGACACCTACGTGTTCGATACCGATCTGACACTGGGAAGCGACACCATCAGCGAAGCTGGTGGCGGAACGGATACGCTCAATTTCAGCGGCACGACGACCCGCAATGTGACAGTCGACCTGTCGAACGCCGCCGCCCAGGTGGTGAACGTGGGCCTGACTTTGACTCTCTTGGCCGGCAATACGATTGAGAACGCCATCGGCGGGGCACTCAACGACACGCTGACCGGCAACTCCCTGAACAACACGCTGACGGGCGGAGCAGGCCACGACTTCTATCTGTTCGACACGGACCTGGCACTCGGAAGTGACACCATCAACGAAGCGGGTGGTGGAAACGACAAACTCGATTTCAGCGCCACCACGACCCGCAATGTGACCGTCGACTTGTCGCAGTCGGGAGCCCAGGTGGTGAACGCCGGACTCACGCTGACTCTCTCCTCCGACAGCGCCATGGAGAACGTGACCGGTGGAACGCTCAATGACACGTTGGGTGCAAACTCGCGCAGCAACATCTTGACAGGAGGAGCGGGCAACGACACTTACGTGCTCGACACCGACCTGGCGTTGGGCAGCGACACGATTAATGAGGCGGGCGGTGGAATTGATACGCTCGACTTCAGCACGACTATCACTCGAAATGTCGCCGTCGACTTGTCGAATGCGGCGGCGCAGGTGGTGAATGCGGGACTGACACTGACACTCTCGGCGGGCAACACCATTGAGAACGTGGTCGGCGGGGGGCTCAATGACACGCTGACCGGAAACTCGCTGAACAACACGCTGACGGGCGGATCAGGCCACGACATCTACGTGTTCGATACCGATCTGACGTTGGGCAGCGACACCATCAACGAAGCGGGCGGCGGAATCGACAGGGTCGATTTCGGCGGGACCACGACCCGCAACGCGACCATCGACCTGTCGAACGCCGCCGCCCAGGTGGTGAACGCGGGCCTGACGCTGACTCTCTCGGCCAACAACACGGTGGAGAACGCCTTCGGCGGGGCACTCAACGACACGCTGACCGGCAACTCACTGAACAACCTGCTGATGGGGGGAGCAGGCCACGACACCTATCTGTTCGACACGGACTTGGCGCTCGGAAGTGACAACGTCAACGAAGTGGGCGGCGGAATCGACAGACTCGATTTCGGCGGAACCTCGACCCGCAACGTGACCGTCGATCTGTCGCAGGCGGGAGCCCAGGTGGTGAACGCCGGACTGACGTTGATTCTCTCGGCCGGCAACACCGTTGATAACGTGACCGGCGGTTCCCTCAGTAACACGCTGACCGGCAATTCACTCAACAACATTCTGACGGGTGGAGTGGGTAACGACACCTACGTGTTTGACGCCGACGCGACATTGGGGAGCGACATCATCAGCGAAACGGGCAGCGGAATTGACACCGTCGATTTCAGCGGGACAACCACCCAGGCGGTCGCCGTCAACCTTTCCAACGCGGCCGCGCAGGTGGTGAATGCCAAGCTGACGCTGACCCTTTCGTCGGGGAGCGCGATTGAGAATGCGATCGGCGGCACACTCAATGACACGCTGACGGGCAATTCGCTCAACAACACGTTGTCGGGCGGTTCGGGCAACGACACCTTTGTCTTCGACACCGACCTGGCACTCGGCAGCGACACGATCAACGAAACCGGTGGCACGGACACGCTCGATCTCAGCGGAACCACGACTCGGGACATCGTCCTCGACCTGTCGAGTACCGCGGCCCAGGTGGTCAACGCGGGCTGGACGCTGACACTGTCGGCCGGCAACACCGTTGACAACATCATCGGCGGGGCGCTCAACGACACGCTGACCGGAAACGCGTTGAACAACACGCTGACGGGCGGAGCCGGCAACGACACCTACGTGTTCGATACCGACCTGACGCTGGGCAGCGACGTCATCAACGAAGCCGGTGGTGGCACAGATACGCTCAATTTCGGCGGCACGACGACCCGCAACGTGGTCATCGACCTGTCGAACGCCGCCGCTCAGGTGGTCAACGCGGGCCTGACGCTGACTCTCTCGGCCAACAACACGCTGGAGAACGCCGTCGGCGGGGCACTCAACGATTCGCTGACCGGAAACTCGTTGAATAACACGCTGACGGGTGGAGCAGCACATGACACCTATCTGTTCGACACCGACCTGGCCCTCGGCAGCGACACAATCAACGAAGCGGGCGGTGGAATCGACTCGGTCAACTTCAGCGGGACCACAACTCGAACCGTGACGGTCGATCTGTCGAACGCCGCCGCCCAGGTGGTGAACGCGGGTCTGACGCTGACCCTCTCGGCCGGCAACACCGTCGAGAATGCGGTGGGCGGAACGCTCAATGACACGCTGACCGGAAACTCGCTCAACAACTTGCTGTCGGGCGGGGCGGGAGGCGACACGTATTTCTTCGATACCGACCTGGCACTCGGTAGCGACACGATCAGCGAAGCGGGAAGCGGGACCGAGACGCTCAATTTCAGCGGGACCACGACCCGAACGGTGACACTCGACCTGTCGAACGCCGCCGCGCAGGTGGTGAATGTGGGACTGACGTTGACTCTCTCTTCGGGCAGCACGCTGGAGAACGTGATCGGCGGAGAACTCAATGACACGCTCACCGGAAATTCGCTCGCCAACGCCCTGACGGGCGGAACGGGAGACGACACTCTCACGGGCGGAGCGGGCAACGACACCTACGTGCTCGACACCGATCTGACATTGGGGAGTGACACGATCAACGAAGCCGGCGGCGGAAACGACACCCTCGATTTCAGCGTCACGACGACTCGGTCCGTGGTTGTGGACCTGTCCAGTACGGCGGCGCAGGTGGTCAATGCCGGGCTGACCCTGACCCTCACCGCGGGGAACGCGATCGAGAACGTGATCGGCGGAGCTCTCAATGATACGCTCACCGGGAATTCGCTCAGCAACGCGTTGACAGGGGGCGCAGGCGACGACACCTACGTATTCGATACCGACTCGGCGTCGGGCAACGACACGATCAACGAGGCGGGCGGCGGAACCGACACGCTCAATTTTGGCGGGACGACGACCCGGGTTGTGGCCGTCGATCTGTCGAAGGCGACCTCGCAGGTGGTGAACTCGGGACTGACGCTGACGCTCTCGGCCGGTAACACCATCGAGAACGTGGTCGGTGGAACGCTGGGCAACACGCTGACGGGGAACTCACTCAACAACGTGCTGACCGGCGGAGCGGGCAACGACACCTACGTGTTCGACACCGATCTCGCGTTGGGAAGTGACACGATCGTCGAAACGGGAAGCGGGATCGACACGCTCGATTTCAGTGGGACGGCAACGCTAGCCGTGACTGTTGATCTGTCGAACGCCGCCGCCCAGGTGGTGAATGCGGGGCTGACGCTGACGCTCTCCTCGGGCAGCGCACTGGAGAATGCGATCAGTGGGGCACTCAATGACACGCTCGGCGGGAACACGCTCAACAACGTGCTGACGGGTGGAGGAGGGAACGACACGCTGACGGGTGGAGTGGGCAACGACACCTACGTGTTCGACACCGACCTGGCTCTGGGAAGTGACACGATCAACGAATCGGGCGGTGGGATCGATACGCTCGATTTCAGCGGCACCACGACTCGCAACGTGGCCGCCAACCTGTCCAACGCCGCGGCGCAGGTGGTGAATGCGGGACTGACCCTGACTCTTTCGGCGGACAACACGCTGGAGAACGCGATCGGCGGAACGCTCCATGACACGTTCACCGGAAACTCGCTGAACAACGTGCTGACGGGCGGAGCGGGCAACGACACCTACGTGTTCGACACCGATCTGGCGCTGGGCAGCGACACGATCAGCGAATCGGGCGTCGGCAGCGACACGCTCGATTTCAGCGGAACGACCACCGCGACAGTGACCATCGATCTGGCGAAGCCGACGTCGCAGGTGGTCAATGCGGGACTGACGTTGAACCTCTCGTCGGGCAGTACCATCGAGAATGTGATTGGCGGGTCACTCAACGACACGCTGACCGGCAATTCGCTGGCGAACTCGCTGACGGGTGGAGCGGGCGACGACACGCTGATTGGCGCGGCCGGCCACGACATTTACGTGTTCGACACCGACCTCACGCTGGGCAGCGACACGATCAATGAAGCGGGTGGTGGCGTCGACACGCTCGATTTCAGCGGCACCACGACCCAGGCAGTCGCTGTCGATCTGTCCAACGCGGCCGCACAGGTGGTGAACGCGGGGCTGACATTGACTCTCTCGTCCGCCACCACGATCGAGAATGTGATCGGCGGGTCACTCAATGACACGCTGACCGGAAATTCGCTGGCCAACGTGCTGTCGGGCGGAGCCGGCAGCGACACCCTGACCGGTGGAGCCGGGAACAACATCCTGATCGGCGGCACGGGAGCCGATGTGCTGACCGGCGGCGCGAACGAAGACCTGATGCTCGGGGCGAACTACACCCTGGGGACAAATGTTCTTTCGCTGCTCGCACTGCGAAGTGAATGGATCTCGGGCAGCGTCTACGACACGCGAGTGGCCCATTTGCTGGGGACGCTGGCGGGAGGAGTGAACGGCGCGACGGTGTTGACCCCCACGACGACGAAGGAAGACGATGCGGCCGACACGTTGACGGGTGGCAGCGGCAAGGACTGGTACTTGAACAATGCCGCCGGGGCGGTGGTGGCCAACCGCGATACGGTTACCGACGCCGACGTCGATAGTGTCTTCACGGAAATCAGTACCTGGCTGTAGGAGGTCATTGACCCCTCGACCCGAGGCCGACGCCTTGCCGCGACGACCCTCGAACCAATCGTGGTGCGAACCTGCGACCGCCAAACGGGAAAGCCTCTTGGAATCGATTCCAAGAGGCTTTCTCCGTCCCGTTCCGACCATTCACGTTCCATTTCTGGTCAGCGATTGCGACAGGCAATCGCCGCAGACGGAGCTCACTTCTGCGCACAGGTATATGTGATGTCGTCCAGGTAGACGTTTTGACTGTTGCCGTCGATCCACGAGGTCACGATGCCGAAACGGTCAAACGTCGTGCCGCTGAGGTTGAACGCCTCGCCCCCTTTGAGTGTCCGTGCTAACCCGGCGAAGTAGACCTTGGCCGCCATGCCCTCCAATCCGAGCAGCGTCTCGGCCGACTCGGCCCGTTCCGCCTTCTGTGCCCACTCGGCGAGTTGATCGAGGTCACGCTGATCCCAGGGATCAGCCATCGGGACCGAACCCGCGCACGGCTTTCTTCACGCGGAGCGATGAAGGCGACTTCAGTTACGGCAGATGGCCGCGCTGGGCTTCTGACACCGCCATCCAATCGTCCGAGTGAGCCTGAATATACATTGCGTTTCGATTCGGACAGGTTGTCGAGAATCGCGTCTGATCGGCGCGAACTTTGTCAGCGACATCGCCGATGAAGTCTTTTCCATTCTCTGTCAGCGACAAAGGACTTTCACATGGCTGCGATGTTTTACAAAACCGTGTCATTCATTCGTGAGACAGTCCAATTGGCGGGAATTGCCGCGCCGGCGTTTAATTGGCGAGAAGTCTCCTTGGCTGGAGTCAATCCTGCGGTTTTTACCATGCAGCCTCTCACCTCAGTGGTCGATCCGGGAACGCTGCTCACGCAAACATACGGTCCCCAAGGGTGGCAAATTGCCGGTGTCGTGATCAGCCCAGAGGGCACTACGATGTCGTTCGCACTGCAACGCCCCAAAACATGAAAACGTCGGCCATTGGTCGCCCGTTCTTCACGGCGGAGTGGCGGGCTCAGAATCTTCGAGGGCTCCGTCTTCGTTTCGGCTGACAACCTCACCGGGGCCATCCGCACCGGAACTCCTGACCCGGCCCCTCCGCCCATTGGAGACGGTTCAATGCGGCCGCCCGCGCGTTCGGTCCGACCGGCACGTCCCGCAAGGTTCGACCGGCGTCAGGCCGCTCGGTTGGGATCAATCGTCGCCACCGGCACGACTCGTGCGGCAACGCACCGAATGTAAGAGTTGCAGGGAGGCCGGGTCGGCCGCCATCGCAACCGTGTGCAGGGATCGCCGCGACAATTGCTCCCGAGTGTCACCGTCTGCCTTCGCTTCCCAATGGGCCTGCGCGGCGCGGCTTCTCCGACCGGCAGGCATCCCGTGGACGGTGTCTCCGGCCGCAGAAGCGGCAGCGCGGTCAGAAATCCCGCGTGCGGTGCAAGCCTTTCCGTGAGAGTCGAAAATTGCGTGCTAGAGTTGCCTCGGTGCAGTGGCCCAGGCCGCAGCAATCAACGATTCGCCGAACTGGATCGAGACGATCGGGCGTTGAGTTTGGGCTGGAAAAACTGTGGCGGATGGCCTCCGCGCACCGAGGGGAGACGCAAACATGGGGTTCTTGAAACGCTTCTTCAAGAACACATATCGCGATGGCGAACCGAAACACGGTCGCAGCAGCTTCGAGAATCTCACCGATGAGCAGCTCGAAACGCATCTGAGGATCGCGCGATACAGTGGGTTCACGCTGACCGATGCCGTGCGACCGTCGTATGACCTGCAGGTCACGCCGCAGTCGGGCTATCGCCACGACACGTATCACGACAAGGAATCGGGAATCAAGATCCCGGTCATCATGGCGGCCGCCAGCCGCGAAACACTGATGGACCTGTTCTTCGATCTGCTCGAACCGCTCGGCCACGAAGTCGATCTGGTGCTGGAGACCAGCCACGACAGGCGCGGCGGCCACAGCGACTTGTATCGCGAAGACATTGACATGCCCGTGCTGAAAAGCACGCTCTGCGATTTCGAGGACCTGCTGCTGGACGACGGCTGCACCGGCCTGGCGGTGCTCAACCCGAACATCCCGATGGAAGTGCAGTTCGACGAACACAAGCTGCTGATCCTGTACGGCCACGAACTGGTCGACTTTGAAGACATCCTCGACGACTACGGCCTGGAGTGTCGCGAGGACATCAAGTTCATCACCGAGGCCGAACACGTTCACTCCTCGACCGAGGAATTCACCCGCCAGTTCGAACAGATGAAGTACCGACTGGGCATCGACGAAGACTGAGTCCCGTCCCAGAACAACTTCGTAGGATGGGCACTCTTGCCCGTCCGGCTTTGCTGCTGAAGAGCGGACGGGCAAGAGTGCCCATCCTACAAATGATTTGACGGAGGGTGGCCGTGAGGTGAAAGGACTCCCGCATCGCCCCCTTCACTTTTCCGTCCGCACGACGGCGCAGCCCCGCGCCGAGTCTGGAGACCCCCGTGCGATTTCTACTTGCCGCGATCACGCTCGGCGCCGCCGGCGCCGGGTTCACGTACCTCAATCAATCGACCGCTTCGAGTTCCCCGACCGAGCGGACCGCGCTGCGTCCCCTCTTCAACTGGGACCACGACGACCGGGAGTCGGCCGGCGGCGAACCGTCTTCCGTCGGCGAACCGCCTTCAACGGTGCGCGATGCGGTGAAGCGGGTGCAGGCTCAATCCGACTCGATCCTCGACGACTTCGTGCGCGATCACGGCTTCAGCGATCTCACGCTGGACGACGCGCTGGCGAGGGTGCGAGACGCCGCGCGATCCTCGCTCGATCAGTCAGGAGTTCCGTCGAGCAATGAGCTCACCGGTACGACGACTCCAGGTTCACCGAGTCCGCCGGATTCTTCGAGTTCTCCAAAAAAGTCCGCTAGCGATGAGTTGGCCGGTGCGAATCCAGACGTCTTCCCAACGGAGGCTGCTCCCGAACCGAAGCGTTCCAATACTCCCGGCGCCTCGGTTCACGAAGCGACGATTGTGCGCAGTGGCCAGCCTCCGCCAGCCGTTCCGGATCCGGAGATCGCTCAGGTCGCGGCCAAGGAGGAGACTGCGGCGAAGGCTCCGACGCAGGCCGTTGAGAAGAAAGCCGCGGCAACTTCCGAGTGGAAAGTCATCGGCAAGACAACCGAAGGACGGCCGCTGCACACACGACGCTTCGGCAACAACGGTCCGCGCACGTTGATCGTCGCCGGACTCGATGGCGAGGACCGGATCGCCGTGCGCTGGATCGACCAACTGGCCGACGAGTTGGCTCGTCGGCCCGAGTTGACTCAGTCGTGCGAAGTCCTCGTCTTCCGGGCGGGCAATCCCGACGGGCTGATGCAGAAGATGTCGGAGAACGCGCGGGGCGTCCTGATCAACCGCAACTTCCCGAGCCGCCGGTATCGGCCGCTGCCCGACCTGTCGTCCGGGGCCGGACCGGCCACCGAAGCCGAAACGCGCGCGGTGCTCGACAACCTCTACACGTTTCATCCCCGCCGCGTGATTCACCTCACCGCGACGACCGCTCGCACCAAGGCCCATTACAACCGCCCGGCACGCGAGATCGCGGCTGAGATGCAGCGCGCCTACAACCTCGACATCCAACCGCTCGACATCGAGCAATACCCCGGCTCCCTGGAAGACTTCGCCGACGGCACGCTCGAAGCGGGAGTCCTCTCCATTCAACTCAACGTCGGCAACGACTGGCAGCAGATCTGGTCGAAGCATCAACCGACGATCCTGACCGCCGCCACCGGCCGAGCCCTCGACAAGTTGGAGGCCCATCCGCAGCCACAGGACGAACTGACCCGCGCGGCCCCCGAAGCCGTTCGCTCACCGATCCCGATCTCCACCGACGAGTCGCTCCGCAAGAAGTCTCGCAGCGGCTACGAGGAACTCCCCCCGCCACCGCAGTAAACCGCGGGTGAGCAATCCCAATCGGGTTCTGCGCCACCCGACCTCCCGATCCCGGCATATTCGCCACGATCTGTTCGGTCGCGGCCTTCCTGGTGTGAGTTCGTGGGAGGCGGAAGTTCGCTCAAAGTGTCGGCTGCATCTGGCCGATGGGGCGGGCATGTCTCAGACTTTTCCCAGTGCCCGTGTCGCCGAGATGGACGTGCGCGGAGCGGACTTTCATCGGCAACTCTTCGTCTCGCTGACGCTGCTGCTGACCGGCTTTGGACTGCTGATGGTTCACAGCGCGAGCGTCACGTCGTGGCCGACGGAGTTCGAGCAGGTCTATCTTTCGCGGCATCTGGTCTTCCTCTGCATCGGTCTGGTGGTGGCCGTCGTGGCGGCGACGAGACCGCCCGGTTTCTGGCGGACCGCCGCGCCGTGGCTGTTCGTCCTGAGCGTACTGCTGCTGCTGCTGGTCCTCGTGCCGGGAATCGGCGTGCGGGTGAAGGGGGCGCAGCGCTGGATTCGGCTGCCGGGCGTGTCGGCTCAGCCCTCGGAGCTGGCCAAGATCGCGCTGCCGCTGATGATGTGCTGGATGCTGGATCGGAACCGCGCGCGCCTGAAGGGTCTGTTCGCGGGAACGATTCCCTTTTTCATTCCCCTCGCGCTGACCGTGCCGCTCGTGCTGATCGAACCCGATTTGGGAACGGCCCTGTTTCTGTTGGCGGGAGCGGGACTGGTCCTGTTCGCGGGGGGTTGGCCGGTGCGCAACTTTGCCCTCGGTGTGCTGGCCGCGATTCCCGCATCGTTGTCGATCCTCGTGATGAAGCCCTATCAGCGGCAACGGATCGTCGGGTTCTTTGAAACGTGGGCCGACTTCGACGCGGCGCCGTATCAACTCAAGCAGTCGCTCGTCTCGCTGGGGTCGGGCGGCCTGTTCGGCGTCGGCCTGGGCAAGGGGTGGCAGAAGCTGAGCTTCCTTCCCGAAGCCAACACCGACTTCGTCTTCGCGGTGATCGGTGAGGAACTCGGCTTGATCGGCACGCTGAGTCTGCTCGCGTTGTGGTGCGGCCTCTACCTGACGGGCCTGCGGATGTTGAGCCGCCTTGAACCGCAGAGCTTCTCGTTCGTGGCGGGCTTCACGCTGTTGACACAGATTTTTGGACAGGCCCTGCTCAACGTGGCCGTCGTGACGGCGATGGTGCCACCGAAGGGGATCTCGCACCCGCTGATCAGTGTCGGCGGCAGCAACCTCGTCATGAGTCTGCTGGCACTCGGAATCGTGGTCAGTCTGTCTCGCGACCAACCTGCCGAAAGCCGATCTCGTGTGGTGAAGGCTGTCGCTATACTCCGCCACGACTCTTCCTCCCCTCGCGCCGCTGGGGAGAGGGGTCGGGGGTGAGGGGCGAGGCCAGATAAAGCCCCGTTTGCAATAGCCTTGCTCCGCAATGGACTCGTCTCTTAACCGCCCCTCACCCCTAACCCCTCTCCCCAAGGGGGCGAGGGGGATAAGAGTTTAATTCGACGGATCGCGCATGACCCAACCACGGACGTACATCTTCGCGGGAGGCGGCACCGGGGGGCATTTGTTTCCCGGCGTGGCCGTCGCGCTGGAGTTGAAGCGTCGCGATCCGAATGCACGGTTGTTGTTCGTCGGGTCCGAGCGGGAACTCGAACAGACGATCCTCGTCCGTCACGGTTTGGAGCATCGTTCGCTGCCGGTCGAATCGCTGCGCGAGTTGACTCGCCATCCGTGGCGCTTCGCGACTCGCAACTGGACCGCGTGGCAGGCGGCTCGACAAATGATGCGTGATGAGCGGCCGAGTGTCGTCATCGGCCTGGGGGGTTACGCCAGCGCGCCGCTTGTGTGGCAGGCCGCTCGCGCGAGTTGTCCCGTCGTGCTGTTGGAACAGAACGTGATCCCCGGCCGCGCGACGCGCTGGCTTTCTCGTTCCGCGAGCCTGGTCTGCACGTCGTTCGTCGAGGCCGGCGACCGCCTGCCGCGCGGCATCAAAGTGGAAGTCACCGGCAATCCGGTTCGTCGCGAGATCGCCGAGTTTGCCTCGCAACTGGCAACAGCCCCGGCATCGCCGCGCGAACTGCTGGTGCTGGGGGGGAGTCAGGGAGCCGATTCGCTCAACGAAGCGGTTGTCGCCGCATTGCGTCTGCTCGGCGAAGCACGCTCCGGCTGGCGTGTCGTGCATCAGACGGGGGCTCGGCAGGTGGAGGCGATGCGTCGCGCGTATGCCGAGCTGGCGATCGACGCCGTCGTCGAGCCGTTCTTCGATGACGTGTTCGCGCGGTATCGAGCGGCCTCACTGGTCGTGTCGCGCGCGGGTGCGACGACACTCGCCGAACTGGCCTGCTGCGGACTGCCGATGATTCTGCTGCCATATCCGCACGCGGCGGACGACCATCAGCGTGCGAATGCCCTCGCCTACGAATCTCGCGGCGCGGCGGTCAGCGTCGAACATCTCGCGACCGCGGAACAGACCGCCGCCCGGTTGGCCGATCCGCTGCGAAGCCTGCTCATCGACGAGTCACATCGCCGCGCGATGAGCACCGCCGCGCGGGGCTGCTCCCGTCCCGATGCCACCGCGGCTGTTGTGGATCGCGTTTTGGAGTTGGCTCAATCAAGAGGCCGGTGACGCAAGTAGTGGGTCAGTTTGAGTGGCACGTCCTGAGTCCTCGAAGGGCGTGGAAACAAACCCCACGCCCTTCGAGGACTCAGGGCGTGCCATACTTGGTCCTTCGTCAAACTTACCCACTACCCGTTCGCGAGATCCGCGCGAGATCGTCCAGCAGCGCGTCGAGCGTGAGGGCGACCGAGATGTTCTGGTTGAGGTGGCTCGCGGCGGAGACGGTGCGGTCGATGAGCGAGCCGAGAACCTCAAAGGCGTCGGAGTGCGAGGCGATTCGATCGGCGAACGCGGCGGCTTCGGGAATGGCGGCCGTGAGGGCGGTCCCGGCGACGTCGCTGCGGCTCAGCCGCCACACGGCCGCCCGGTAGAACTCGACGGCGAACCGGATCAGCCAGTGAATGTTGACGCGCTGCGCCGGCGTGTCGGCACTGATCTTGTCGACTCCCTCCATCAAGACCCGGGCCAGACTCAAGCCGCTGAAGTTGGGTTGAGACAGCGCGAGATAGAGCGTCGATCGGAGCGATCGCAGTTCCGGTTCGAGCAACTGCCGGGCGACCGTCAGACTGCCTTCGCTGAGTGCCGCCGCGAATTGAGCTTCCTCGCGCGAGGGGACCAGATCCTGCTCGACCAGCAACTCGGCGATGTCGCCGGCGGACAGCGGCGCGAAGCGAACCGACTGACAGCGCGAACGAATCGTCGGCAGCACGGCATCCAGATTGGAGGCGATCAGGAACAGTATCGCCCGCTCGGGAGGCTCCTCCAGCGACTTGAGGAACGCGTTCGCGCACGGCTCGGTCATCGTGTCGGCATCGTTGATGATGGCGACCTTTCGCGATCCGGCCAGCGGGCGGATCGATAGGTCGTGACACAGCCCCTCCTGTCCGCGACGTTCGTCGTCTCCGGCGATCGCCGCAATGGGCAACTCACGTTTTCCTTCGGGCAGACCGACGTACAAAAAATCCGGATGAGCCGACGCGAGGAATGGCCGGCATCCCGCACATTCGCCGCACGCTTCGAGTTGGTCCTGACCCGGCGATTGGCAGAGGAGGCACTGAGCCAACCGCCGCGCAAACTGCTGCTTGCCGATGCCGTCCGGCCCGACGAACAAGTACGCCTGCGACAGCCGCCCGCGCGCGATCG
>JANODP010000137.1:0-6186 GCA_031412755.1 Schlesneria sp.
AGCAGGAGAAGTGACATGAATTTTGTACGTTGGGGTTCGATGGCCCTGTTGGCCGTTTTCGCGGTCGCCGCGGGAAATGTGCCGTCGGAAGCCGGATGGTGGTTCCACAAGAAGCATTGCGACACGTGCGAAAAGCAGTGCTGCTGCGGCGGACGCGGATGCGAGAAATGTGAGAAGACGCCGTGCTGTTTTCTGCCACCGTTGCCGCCCCGTGCAGGAGTGGCGGAAGCGATCCCCGGTCGCATCACCACAGCGAGAGCGGTGCCAGCCCCCGCAGCGGCAGCTCCCGCCAGTTGCTCAGGGAGCAGCGTTGCAACAGATGACTTGGGGCGTCGCGTGACCAATCTGGAAAATGGCATCAGCGAGATTAAGAATCAGATGCTGATCCTCACCGAGGTGGTCAAAAACAAGTAATCACGGGCAAGAATTGAGCTCCTCAACCAATCGCTTTCACACTTGTTCGGTTGACACGGCCGTTTGACGCGGTTGCGACCGAAGAGATTCAAATCTTCAGCACGGAAGGAATCCGGCAATGCGACGACTTGTGTTTTTCACGGCAGCCTGCGGGTTGCTGCCATCTATCGCGGCCGCGCAACAGTGCGCTGCCCCTTGTTACACCACTCCGCAATGTGCGGCTCCGGCCATGGCGGCTCCAGCCGTGGCACCCGCGACGGCACCTGCTCGGAACTTCCTGCGGGCGCCGGGGACGGGTCAGACGGCGGGTGAGTCGAACTCCATCGGCCTCCGTGGAATCACACTCCACGTCCCGGAGATGCGGATTGGCTTGCCGACGCTTGAACTTCCATCATTGATGCGGTTCCGGCGTGAAGCGGAGATGATTTTTGATCATGCTCGCGGTCCGCTGGTCAATGGGGATCTTCTGGACTTTGGAAATCTTCCGGCATCTGCGGCCCCGGCAGTCGCCCCGGCAACGGCCGCCCCTGTGAATTGCATGCCCTTGCCACCAGCCTGCGCCGCTCCAGGTTGCCTCGGCAGGACTGAACCTGCCAACGAGACAATGGAAGCCAGAATTGCCCGTTTAGATGGTCTCGAAAGAGAATTGGCTGCGCTTCGAGCAGCCTGTACTCGCGATGTCGCGGCTCTGAATGCTGCTCAGCAGGCGACAACCGGTCAGGCCACAGGGAACGCTGGTGCCCGCAAGCCGACAGGTAGTCCGTCCGCCGCTTCCATCAGCGGGTCACGACCCGTCAGCCGATCCAATGTGACACAAGTCCGCCATCAAGAGGCGGTCGAATCCCAAGAGCGGTACATCATCCCCGCCCAGACTGACCGCAATGAAGCAGAGCAACCGCAGCCCGTACAAAACAGCGGCCTCTCTTCACCGGTGGAGTCGGCCGCCAAATCGGAAGGTGTCACTCTCAGTAAGCTCACCAGCAAACTGCGACTTCGCAAGTAGTCGCTGTCCCGGTGCAAATACAAGAAGCGGTGGACTTCGGCAATCAAGTCCACCGCTTCGGCGTTTTAACGGAAACTCTGTCAATTGAGAGCCGATTATTAGTGCAGCTTCAGTTCGTTCTTCATGCTGTCAGGGAGCTTGGCCGCCAGCTTCTCGTCGTTCGCGACGATCGCCTTGAGATTATCCCATATCGCTTGGCCGCTTGGATCGAGAGACGAAACCGGCTGCGTTTGGTTACCGTTGATGACGAGGGGGACACTCCCAAAGATCGGTGGCGTGACTGTGGCCCAACCATCTGGACCCACTTGAGCGCCAGCCGCAGCCGCAGGTCTTCCGGCCGCTGCGGATATTGTTGCATTGGCGCCTCTGGCAGTTGCGCCAGTCGTGCAGCAACAGCAGCAACGACGGCACCGGTGGCAAACTGGACGACACTGAGAACGGCACTGAGTCGTCGAGTGGCATCGGTGACAGGCTTCGGCTTCAGAACCAAGCCACGAGGCGGCGGCTAACACCAGAGTTGCACGAATCATCCACTGCATGAGATTTCCCTTCTTGAAAGATCGAGGTGAGTTGGTCGGTGTGGGATGAGCTGGAACAACATCCAACGCGCGGATCACCATAGCTCATGCAAGAACCGAACGCCACCGAAATCTTGCTCGAAAATGTCGCGTCCCCTGTTGCAGCGTGCGGCGCGGCTCTCTGATCGATTCGACCGTTCTCGTTGGCCCGGATTATTCAAGCCTCGGGGAATGTCGTTGACAGAGCGTGGCATTGAAGCCTGACGCGCAAGCGAAGGGATGTCACAGCAGAACCTTCGCTTGCGCGTCAGGCTTCAATCCGACCATGAATAATCCGGGTTAGACAGGATCATTCGTCAGACTGTGGGGCCTGTTCTTCTCCCTCGCGCAGCCGGGTCAGCACAATTTCGGCCATCAGCGGATGCAGGCCGAGATGCGGGCAAAGGACGAACTGCACATCCGGGAACTGCGCCGCGAGTTGGTGACGCTGCTCTTCGAGGTCCGTCACGACGTGGACACCCGCCGACAGGAAGTACGGCAGCATCAGCACCCGCCGCGCCCCCCGTTCGACACACGTTCGGCCCCCCGTCAAGATCGTCGGTTCCAGCAGTTCCAGATACGAAACTTCGACGATCTCAAACCGACCCCGCCCGGCCACCAGCCCCGCGAGTTGGACCAGGTCTTCATTTGCGGAGGCTCTGCGGCTGCCATGAGCGATCAACAACACCGCCGTCGGCAAAGGGGGGAGAGACATCGATCCAAGCCTTCTTCAGGGCCATCGCCCTGTTCACTCTGCGAAGCGGATGACACCGCCAGATCGAAGACTCTCTCCGACCCGTGGCACGACCAACCATGATAGACGATGCCTCGCCCTCGGCGAGGCCGCTCCTCGTCGAATCCCGCGAACGTGTGCCATCGTACCGGGTGCAGTCGTTATTTGGTGGTCACATCTTCCGGCCCGAAGGGCCATCCGTTCATCAAGCCAGGGACAACGGCCCTGGGATCAAGCCGTCGCTCGCACAAGAGGCCCAACGGGCCGGCAATTCTCCTGTTCTTCCGGCAACGTCGAGTTGGATTCGAGAAGTTCCTGCGGAAGTTGGTGATGAATTGTCGGCCCGTTGGGCCTCAAATCTTCCCGCGACACTTTTCCCAGGGCCGATGGCCCTGGCTGGGCGAACGGATGGCCCTTCGGGCCGAAAACCAAGGACCACCAAATAACGACTGCACCCTACCAACCCGGCTTTCCTGGCTCCCGATTGCCTTGGCCGCAGGCAGTGTTCATGATGTGCGGGTCCGTCAATCCTCTCTGTCCCGCCATCGGGGAACCGCCTCATGAACTCAATTCTCTCGCGCTGGCTGTTGGCTGTCTCGTTGATCGGCTTGGGAGGTGGTTCGTCGCCGGCGTGGGCCGACGTGCATCTGCCGAAAATCTTCGGCGATCACATGGTCTTGCAGCGCGATGTGCCCATCCCCGTCTGGGGCTGGGCCGACGAGGGCGAAGCGATCGCGGTGACGCTGGGCGGACAGACCCGTTCGACGACGGCCAACTCCGTCGGTCGCTGGCGAGTCACGTTCGACAAGCTCTCCGCGGGTGACGATCAGATCACCCTGACCGTGCGCGGCAAGAACTCGGTGACGCTGAGCGACATCCTGGTCGGCGAGGTCTGGCTCTGCTCGGGCCAGTCGAACATGGCCATGACCGTGAACCGCGCCCGCGACTTTGAGGCCGAGAAGAAAACGGCGGACCATCCGCGGCTGAGAATGTTCACCGTGAAATCGGGCCCCGCCACGCAGCCTCAATCCGACTGTCTCGGTGCGTGGGAAGCCTGCACGAGCGAGACGGTCGGCGGCTTCTCGGCCACGGGTTATTTCTTCGGACGCGAGTTGTTGCAAACCCTCGACGTGCCGGTCGGCCTGATCAACTCGTCGGTCGGCGGAACGGGGATCGAGGCGTGGACGAGCCTCGACGCGCAGGAGGCCGAACCGGAACTGACCCGCCTCTTCGACGAATGGAACGACCGGGTGAAGACCTACGACCCGGCGACGGCGACGGCCCGCTTTGAAAAGCAGATGGCGACCTGGGCAGAGGCGGCTCGCAAGGCAAAAGTCGAAGGAAAAGTGCCGCCGCGTCGCCCGATCGCGCCCGTCGATCCGCGACTGGACCGCAATCATCCGGCCAACCTGTTCAATGGCAAGATCGCGCCGCTGATCCCGTTTGCGCTGCGCGGCGCCATCTGGTATCAGGGCGAACACAACGCGCGCACCGTCGAATCGGCCCTGCTCTATCGCCAGCAGTTGCCGCTGCTCATCGAGGACTGGCGCGACCGCTGGGATCAGGGAGACTTCCCGTTCGCGTGGGTGCAGCTCCCCAACTTCAAGCAGGCGACGGCCGAGCCGCAGGCCGTCAGCGAATGGGCCACGATGCGCGAGAGCATGTCGAGTTCGCTGTCGATCCCCCACACGGGCATGGCGGTCACGATCGACGTCGGTGAGGCCAACGACATCCACCCGAAGAACAAACAAGACGTCGGCAAGCGCCTCGCCGCCTGGGCCTTGGCCGACGTCTACAAGCAGAACTCTCCGGCGTCGGGACCGGTTTACGAGTCACACGAGATCGAAGACTCGCGCGTGGTGCTGCAGTTCAAGCACGTGGAGGGAGGCCTGGTCACGCGCGGCGACGGCACGCTCAAGGGCTTCGCCATTGCCGGCGCAGACAAGAAGTGGTACTGGGCCAGCGCGGCCATTGCGGGTGAGACGGTCGTGGTCTCTCACCCGTCGATCGCCAAGCCGGTCGCCGTGCGCTATGCGTGGGGAGATAATCCCCCCTGCAACCTGTTCAACGCGGCCGGCCTTCCCGCCGCCCCCTTCCGCACCGACGACTGGCCTCACGATCCAACGGCCTCACGGTAGCATTGAGGTCCCGCCCTACTTCCCGGCTTGAAGCCGATACACGGCCTTGTCGGTGCGCAGGAACAACGCTCCGTCGGCCGCGGCGATGCTGGCCAGCGAGCGGCCCGGAAGTTCGTTGACCGCCAGTTCGCGATACTCTTCCTTCGTCGGAGCGATCACGAACGTCTTGCCGTTCTCGTCGAGCAGATAGATTTTGCCATCGGCATGCAGGAGTGAAGCCGAAAAGTTGCCACCGATCCGCTTCTGCCAGTGCTGCTCGCCAGTCTTCGCATTCAGGCAGGAAGCGATTCCGTTGTCGCTCACGATGTACAGTTCCTCGCCGACCAGCAGCGGCGACGGGTTGAGCGGAGCGCCCCGATTCAGCTTCCAGACCAGGTGAGATTCCGTCACGTCGCCAGAGCCGTTCGGCTTTACGGCGTACAAACCCGGGTCATCGTAGCCCGAACAGAGAAACACCAACCCCTGCCCGTACACGGGACGCGGCACGTTCGAGTATCCCTTCGGATAGCGAAACCGCCAGACTTCCTTGCCCGTCTTGGGCTCGTAGCCCATCGCCCACTCGCCCCCCGTGCTGACGACCTGCGGCTGACCCTCGACTTCAATCAGCAGCGGCGTCGAATAGGCCATCGCGCCCTCGCGCGTGGTCTTCCAGACTTCCTTGCCCGTCAGCTTGTTCAGGGCCGTCACGTACTGCACGTCGGTCCCGTCGCAACTGAGGATCAACAGATCATCCACGACAATCGGACTCCCCGCCGGACCGTGGCGATGGTTGTACTGAAACTCCGTCGTCCAGATCGCCTTCGCGTTGCGGTCGAGGCACGCGGTCCCGAGCTTGCCAAAATGGACGAACACGCGGTCGCCATCGATCAACACCGACGGCGAGGCGTAACTGTTCTTGCTGTGAATCTTGCCCGGCTCGTCGCGGTGAAAGACCTCGGCATCATGCACGACCGTTCCCGAGTTCTTGTCGAGGCAGACGACGCGCAGCGACTTTCCCTCGTCGGTGGCCGTCGTGATCCAAACCTGCGATCCCGCGATGGACGGAGTCGACCAGCCGAGTCCCTCGATCTCCGCCTTCCAGCGGACGTTTTCGGTCTCGCTCCAAGTCAGCGGCAGGTTCTTTTCGGAGGAATGTCCCTCGCCCCCCGGCCCGCGAAACTGCGGCGAATCCCCCGCGAGGGCCACACCGGTCATCACCACGAACAACACGGGCAGGATTCGCACGATCAGATTCCTTGATGGTCGTCTCGAAGCACGGCACGAGAACGCAGGGAGGGAGGGCAAGAGTCACGCTCGGAAGTACTGTAGTCATCCACTTAGGGGCTGTGCATTTACTACGTC
>JANODP010000138.1:0-6283 GCA_031412755.1 Schlesneria sp.
GGGGGGGGGTGGGGGGTGGGGGGGGGGGGCACTCGCTTCAGGCAGAGTGACCGCTGGACTCACGACGACCCATTCTCGTGGGGTTCACAAATTCCAACGTCTCGACCGCCTGGCCCCCTCACCCTAACCCTCTCCCCCGAAGACGGGGGCGAGGGGACCGGAAGACAACCACCAACGAGCGACTGCACCCATCAGCGAATCAGTCATCCCGATAAGCGAATCAGTCATCCCGACCCGATTGCAGCCGACCGAGATCCGAGCGTACCATCGCGGAAATGGTGACTTTTGTCCCGCGACCTGTGAATCTTCGTTGCTTGCGAAAGGAATGTCCCATGTCCGACGCACCTGATCCCCAACGCCGGGATTTCCTGAAGACCGCCAGTGCGGCGGCGGCCACCGCCCTCACTTCCAATTTTTATGTGCATGCCTCGGACAAGGCCGGCACGAAACCGGTGGTGATCGGCTCGGGCGAATTCACCTACGAGTGCCATCACAACTGGGGTGAGGTTCCCGATCACATCCGGTGGCACGCCACGCACGGCGTGGCCGTTGATGTGGCTGGTCTGGTCTACATCACTCATCGGGCTCCCTTCAACTCCAACATTGACACCGCCGCCGTTTTTGAACCGACGGGCAAGTTCGTCCGGTCGTTCGGCAAGCAATGGAACTTTGGCGGTCATGGGATCGATATCCGCAAGGACGGCAATGAAGAGTTCCTGTACCTGGCGATTACCACCACGAAACCGCCGGACGGCTCCAAACCGCGGCCGGGTTTGGTCACGAAGACCACGCTCAAAGGCGAAAAAGTCTGGGAGTTGCCGTTTCCGAAAGAATCGAATCTGTACGACGCCCCGGAGAAATACAGCCCGACGAACATGGCCTTCGCCCCGGACGGCGGGTTCTACGTCGCCGACGGCTACGGCTCGAACTACATTCACCAATACGACAAGAACGCCAAGTATCTTCGTTCGTTCGGCGGGACAGGCGAGGAACCCGGCAAGTTCAAGACGCCGCACGGAATCTGGCTCGACAACCGCCCCGGTCGCGATCCATTGCTGGTCGTCGCCGACCGCGCCAACGCTCGATTGCAGTATCTCACGCTGGACGGCAAGCCGGTGAGCATCGTCGGCAATGTGAGTTTTCCGGCTCACTTCGACATCCAGGGGACGAAGCTCCTCATTCCCGATCTGCACGCCCGCATCTCGATCTTTGATAAGGACAACAACGTCGCCGTGCACCTCGGCTACGATCCGAAATGGACCGAACAGGTGCTGGACGGCTTCAAGATGCGCGAACAACCGGAACGCTGGGAGAACGGCAAGTTCATCCACCCGCACGATGCCTGCTTTGATCCCCAGGGGAATATCTACGTCGTCGAGTGGGTCACCACCGGCCGCGTGTCGTTCCTGAAGAAGGTGGCGTAATCGACCCTCTTAGCCATCGCAGCGGAGACAACCATCGCTGTTTTTCCCGTCGAACGATTTCGCCAACGTTGGTTGAAGACACCGATTTCGGAACCAGGACCAGACACCATGGATCGTCTCAAGAACAAGGTTGCCGTGATCACGGGAGGCGGGGCCGGCATTGGCCGGGCAACCTGCGAGTTGTTCGCCGAGGAAGGGGCCGCCGTCATCGTGGCGGATCGAGACGAAACCACCGGTCGCGAAGTTTCACAGAGCATTGTCAGTCGCGGCGGGCGAGCGCTGTCCGTGTGTACCGATGTGGCCCACGAAGAGAGCATTCAGGCGATGGCCGCCACAGCCGAGAGGACTTTCGGGCGGATCGACATCCTCGTCAACAATGCCGCCATCTTCGTCTTGAAGGGGATCGACGCCTCGGTGGAGGAATGGCGCGACATTCTCGATGTGAATGTCGTTGGCCCGGCACTGTGCGTCAAACATTGCGTGCCCAGCATGCGTCGCGGCGGAGGTGGAGCGATCGTCAACCTGGCATCGATTTCCAGTGTCATCGCTCAAGCGCAAATGCTGACGTACAACGCCACCAAGGCCGCCATCGCCAACATGACCCGCTGCATGGCGATGGACCTGGCCGGGGATAACATTCGCGTCAACGCGGTGGGACCGGGTGCCGTTTGGACACAGATCGTGGAGAGGCTGACCTCTGAGGCCGGGATGGACCGGGAAGCGGCGAATGCCGATCCAGAATGGGGCGGCGCCCACCTGCTGAAGCGGATCGCCGACCCACGCGAGATCGCTTTTCCAATCCTGTTTCTGGCCTCGGACGAAGCTTCGTTCATCACCGGCTCTTTGCTGATGGCCGATGGTGGGTACACGGCCCGCTGACCAGCAGCGGTCGCGATACAGCAGAGGTCGCGATCAACGTCATGACCTGTCGCCAGCGCCTTGGTTTCAGAGAGACAGGCTCGCTTGATTGTTGTGCGATCGGGATTCGTTGAACAGAATGCGCGCCAAGATCCCCGGTCAAAGCCACCCCAAGGCAAGTTGAATTTCCGTGCGTCACAAGTCTTCCAGTACGTCGTCGGCATTGTCCACTCGCAAGGAGTCGGGTTGTTCCGGTTGCTTCGCCTGGCCGTTCGCGATCATGTTCCTGGCTGCGGGGCTGGGTATGGCGTACATGATCACGTTCCAACCGTTGTGGGGAATGGTTCGATCGAGGGATTGGGTCCAAACGCCGTGTCGGATCCTTTCCAGTGAACTCAAGCAGAATGATGGTTCGAGTCAGCTCGCCGTCGTCTTTGCGTATTCGGTTGCCAACCAGGAGCACCATTCGGAGCGATACTGCTTCTCGCAAATGTCATCGAACACGGCGGATGGCTGGAAACGTCGTGTGATTGCCGATCACCCGGCGGGAAAACAGACAACCTGTTTCGTCAACCCGGGTGATCCGACCGACGCGGTGATCGAGCGAGGCTGGGTGCCGGACATGTGGTGGGGATTGTTTCCGATCCCATTCGTGCTGATCGGATTTCTGGCACTGCTGGTCGCGACGGGAGTGATCAAAGTCTCCAATCCGAACGCTGCTGGCACTCACTCCGGTTGGCGGCCGTCGCCGGTTGAAATTCACCGGAATGAGGGCACGGGTGAATTCGACGATTCACCAGCGGGGGCACCAATCGAAGAGACCGGCCCCGTCACGTTAAAGCCGGATGCGACGCCGATTCAATCGCTGCTTGGAGCGATCTTCGTGGCCGCGTTCTGGAACGGCATCGTCTCGGTGTTCGTCTGGCATAATGTGGCGCAGTTCGGACGCGGCGGCTTCGCGGGGCTCGATTGGTTTCTCACGCTGTTCCTGATTCCATTCGTCCTGGTCGGCTTGGGATTGATTGGCTTTGTGCTGTATTCCGTGCTCGCGCTGTTCAATCCCCGGCCGACGCTGATTGTGAGTTCCGCCGCGATTCCCCTGGGCGAAGACTTGCAGGTGAGCTGGAGTCTCAGCGGTCGCGCGGGTTCGATTCGCGAATTCAAGATCTCGCTGAAGGGGACCGAGAAGGCGACGTATCGGCGCGGGACGACGACCACCACGGATACGGCCACATTCGCCGAGATCGCCATCGTCGAGACGACCGAGATGTTCGACATGGAGCAGGGCTCGGCGAACGTCACCATTCCTGCCGAGACCATGCATTCGTTCGACGCTCCCAACAACAAGATCGTCTGGACGTTGGAGGTTCGTGGCGCAATTCCGTGGTGGCCGGATGTCTCGGCATCGTTTCCGATCATTGTCCTGCCGTTGCCGATCGAAGAGTGACCGCGGGGCGATGATGACCGTGCGGTGACGACGGACACGGAGGTGCGTCATGGGAAAATCAGAAAGGTTTCATGAGTCAACTCACCATTCAACTCGATGATGATCGAACCGGTTTCGAGCCGGGAGAAACAATCCCGGCCCTGCTCGACTGGTCGCTTCCCGAGCCGCCGGATGCGATCGAACTGCGCGTCGTCTGGAATACCGTCGGCAAGGGAACCACGGACATCGGTGTCGAGCACGCGATCACGATCGACAGTCCCAACCAGTCGGACTCGCGCCGAGTTGACGTGCCACTGCCGAAAGCGCCGTACAGTTTCTCGGGGAAGTTGGTGTCGCTGGTGTGGGCTTTGGAATTGGTGGCCTCCCCTTCGGGAGCATCGTGCCGCCGGGAAATCACCATCGCTCCAGGAGGGAGCGAAGTGGAGTTGCAACGCTCTTCCGAACTCGACGGCGCTGGAGCTGGCGAATGATGCGGGCGCGCAACAACCCGTTTGCGACCGAGCACATGCTGCGGCTGCGCTATCAGTTCCGGAAGCCGAGCGATGACGGCTGGCCGGCGCTGCTGGCCCGTTTGGAATCGCTGCACTATCGCGCGGCGATCGTCGGCCCGCACGGTTCCGGTAAAACCACCCTCCTGGAAGAACTGGGCCGGCAACTTCGGGACCGCGGATTCCAAACCCATTCCGTGTTCCTCAACGAACAGGATCGCACCTACCCCCTCGACTTTGTGCGACGTGTTCAGGGTCGTTTGACCGGCAAGGACATCGTCTTGTTTGATGGCTGTGAGCAGCTCGGGTTTCTCAATTGGCACCGCTTCCGGCGGCAGATGCGCGGCGCCGGCGGACTGGTCGTGACCACTCATCGCCCCGGTCGATTACCGCCGCTGAGACATTGCGAGACCGATCCGGACTTGCTGGACGATCTGGTGCGCCGACTGGGGGGATTTGCATCGCTTCCGGCGCAGGCAAACATTCGCCGCCTTTACGACGCCCATCACGGCAACCTGCGAGAAGCTCTGCGCGAGTTGTACGACATCGCGGCGGGCTCGCGATCATTGGCCTCGCAGGAGCAATTGCCGTGTTTTTCACCTCCACGGGATTGCCCAACTACGCTGGTGCGGCCTCGACGGTGAGAAAGTCGTCGCGGCATTTGCTAAGCTGCGTTCCCCCAATGACCCGCCGAACGCCCGCCATACGAGATCGGCTGACTCCCGCCACGACGAGCCTCTTTCATGCCATTCATTTCATTTCTCACGCTCCGTCGGTCCCCGGTTTGGTTGCTGATGTCGCTGTTGTTTCGGGGACTCGGCGCGGAGGCTGCGGAACCGTTTCGTGACACGGTGCTGCCGTTCGTGAAGACGTATTGCGTCGAGTGTCACAATGCGAAGAAGACCGAAGGGGAGCTGGATCTGACTCGGTATTCGTCAGCGGAGAAGGTGGCGGCCGATTATCGGAAGTGGGAGCACGTCGTCACGTTCGTGACCAAGGAAGAGATGCCGCCGCCGGATGCCAGGCAGCCGACTCCCGCCGAGCGAGCCGAGGTGTTGGGGGTGCTCGGGAAGTTGATGCTGCAAGAGGCTCGCAAGACGGCGGGCGATCCCGGCGTCGTGCTGCCGAGGCGGCTGAGCAATGCCGAGTACAACCATGCGATCCGCGATCTGACCGGAGTCGACATTCGCCCGGCCGATTCGTTCCCGATTGATCCCGCATCCGGCGAGGGTTTTTCGAATACCGGCGAGGCGCTCGTCATGTCGCCGAACCTCTTCAAGAAGTACTACGCCGCCGCGCAGCATGTCGCCGATCATGTGCTGCTCACGCCGACGCGGATGGAGTTCGCTCCGCATCCGGTCGTGACATTCGCCGACCAGAAGAAGCTGACCGAGCAAGCGATTCTCAATTTCTACGATCGGCACAAAGTCGACTACGCCGCGTACCTCACGGCGGCCTGGCAGTACCGGCATCGGCCCGGCGACCGGAAGTCAACGACGATTGAGGACTGGGCTCGCGAGCAGCAGCTCAGTCCGAAATACCTGCGATCGTTCTGGGAGGTGCTGAATGCGGAATCCTCGAACGACAAGTTCTGTGTGAGTTGGTTGCGTCAGCGCTGGAATGCATTGCCGAATCCCAACGATGGCAACAGTGCCCCGCCGCGACAGGAGTTGGTCGCCCTGGCGAATGACATCCGGCGTTTGAGCGGACTGCTGTGCCTGCCGGAGACAGAAGCGATCGTCTCCAACGCGGGCAATGGACCGGTGCAACACATTGATCGCCGGACGAAGACGGCGACGAATCGCGACACGTTCAATCCGGGCACGGTCACGGACAGTCGGCGGCTGCATCTCGAAGTTGCCAATACCGCCGACAAGCCCGTGACCATTGTGGTGCAAGTCACCTCGGTGGGTGATGCGACCGACGAGGGCTTTGTGATTCTCAAAGCGATGACCATCAGCGCGTCGGCACCGGCTCAGTACAAACCGAACGACCCGACCAAGAATCTTTCGTTGCGAACACTGCTGGCCGATCAGGCACCGGAGGAATTGAAGCGGCTCAACTGG
>JANODP010000139.1:0-26988 GCA_031412755.1 Schlesneria sp.
GGGGGCGCCCCCCCCCCCGCTCAGAGAGAATCGAATCAGGGAGAATCGAAGAGGAGCTGATGCTCAAAACGATCTCTCATCGTCGTTGTACCCGCCCGGCATGGCCAGCCGCTTTGAAGGCGGCCAAAGTTCGATCGAACACCGCTCCCTTGGCACCGACCAGCGTCAGGTGCTTCGGGGCGAGCAGGCCCAGCGCGTCGGGGATGTCGAGGACGCGGAGGACGCTCAGGAAGTGAGGCCCTTCGCGGTGCGAGGCGGGTGGATCGACGGCGACCACCTCGGCGATGCTCGTCTCGTTGAGAGCCGCGTACGCACCGAGGATGCCCGCCCGACCCTTGCCGACGACGGCGATGGTTCGCTCGCCGGTATCCGACTCGTGCAGCCAGCGCGAGACGGCTTGGATGTCCCACACCCGGCCCGCATCGACCGTGCGCCCGATCAGCGCATGAGCCCGCTCCACGTAATTGGGCGGGTGCTTTTGAGTCCACTTCAGCGTCGCGCCGCAGCCGCGCGGGCTGAGGACGACCACCGATTGACCCTCGGGAACGACACCCTTGGTCCACTCGGGCAACTGGCCCTCGGCATCGTCCGCGTTCAGGACGACGAGCCAGATCCGTTCGGGTTGGTCCGGGCCGGCCGCTTTCCGCTGAGCCGGTTCGTGACGCCGGGCCAGCACCACCACGTCCTCTTCCGTTCCGAGCAACAGCGGGCGGTCTGACTCACCTTGGCGCAGGGTGGCGGCGGGAACCTCATCGGGCCACTCGCTGAAGACTCGCGCGGACAAGCCGACTCGCAATGACTTCGACCACGCGGAATATTCGGCCTTGTTCGTCGGTGTCGATGGTTTGGCGAGGACCACGAAGGTCTCGTCGATTTTGTCGTTGAGGCTGTCTTTCGGCAGATCGGCATCCTCGGGAAAGACTCGCAACTCCTGGCCGTCAATCTTCGGCAGCGGCGGCTCGCTGACTTCGGCGTTGTCGTTCTTGAGATGCTTGTTGATCCAGCGATAGGCCATCAGGCGCAGTTCGACGTTGTCGCTGTGGCCGCCCGGCGTGACGCCGATGTCGAACAGTTCTCCCGGCTTCTTCTCGTACCAGCGATAGAGGTGGGCGAGCCGGTCGCGAATCCGCTCGTTGGCGGGCATGGGAAAGATCGAATCGTAGCCCGAATTCTCGAACAGCATCGCGCGGGGAGCGATCAGCGCAGCGATGGTCGACCATTCCCAGCGATAGTTGTTGTAGAAGAACATGCAGTCGCAGTGGCCGTTGCAGACCTTGTCGGTGACGTAGCTTTCGAGATCGCTCATCCCGCTGACGGGGACGGCCACCTTCACCCGTTCGTCGGCCGCCGCGATCCAGAAGGTCGCCGCGCCGCCGCCACTGATCCCCGTGACGGCGAGCTTGTCGGGATCGACCTCGGGGCGCGTGAGGAGATAGTCGATCGCCCTCACGCCGTTCCAGCACTCGACCCCCGCCGACGTGTAACCGTGCGAGTGCCACCACCACCGATCGCGGTTGTACGTGCCGTGATGAATCCCCGCGACCTCGCCCAGTTGAAGCGTGTCGATGATCAGGCACGCATAGCCGTGCGTGGCGAACCACATCCCATGATGTTGAAACGCCGTCTTGTTGCCATCCCGCCCCTTGCCCGAGTGCCCGCAAACATACAGCACCGCCGGCAACTTCCCTTCGATCTTCTTTGGCAGGTAGAGATTGCCCGTCACGTACAAGCCGGGTTTGCTCTGGAAGTGAACCTTCTCGACGGTGAACGCATCCCGCTCGACGGTCCCCGTCACCTTCGCGTTCAGCGGCGTCCGCTCCGGCAACGGCCACAGCCCGAGCATGTCGAAGAACTGCCGCTTGAGTTCGCCGCGATTCGCCTCCCACTCCTCCTTCGAGTTGGCTCCCTCGTGAACTCGCTCGCCGAGCCGAGACGCTTCCAATGTGAGATGGGCCTCGATGACGGCGTCGCCGAATGAGATGTCACCCGGCTTCGGCTGGGCGACCACCAAGACGGGGGTGAACAACAGCAGGACCATCGACAGTCGGAAGGCTTGCATGGTGAAACTCCTGAAGAAACGAATGACCGACCGGGACCAGTCACCTACCAGCATCCAGTGATTCTCCAGAGACGGCAACTCAGCGATGGGACGATTCGGATGGACGCTCGACAACAGTAGTTGCTCACCCCTGGCTCCTCTCCCCAAACGGGCAAGGGGGAAATGTCGTTCGCCGGAGCGGGATGTTTTCGATCCGAGGTGGCTCGACATTCGAGCCATCGGCTAAGATCGTTTCCCGGCGAACAATCTGGAAAGGAAGCGGAGACCGCAATGTTGTCGAGACCACGCTGCTGGATGAATGGCGTCGGCCTGCTGGGGCTGCTGATCGGGACCGTCTGCCTGGCGGACGAGCCTGCTCGCGCCGAGCCCTCGTTCGACGACGCCTCGCTCGAATTCTTCGAGAAGGAAGTCCGGCCGATCCTGACGGCGCGGTGCCTCGAATGTCATGGGAATGGCGACAAAGCTCCGAAGGGGGGACTGCGGTTGGTCTCCCGCAGCGAACTGATCAAGGGGGGCGACACCGGGGCCGCGATCGTTCCCGGCAAGCCGGCCGAGAGTCTGCTGGTCAGCGCGATCAACTACGGCGACGTCTACCAGATGCCGCCGAAATCAAAGCTCCCTCCGAAGGAGATCGCCACGCTGACGAAGTGGGTCGAGATGGGAGCCCCCTGGCCGAAGGAGGCCGCGTCTGTCGGCAAGGTCAAGCCGTTCGATTTGGCCGCGCGCCGCAATGAACATTGGTGCTGGCAGGCGATCAAGAACCACGCGGCACCCGCCGTGACGGACTCCGCGTGGCCCGTCTCTACCGCGGATCGATTCATCCTCGCGAAGTTGGAAGCCCACTCGCTGAAGCCCGCACCGCCCGCCGAACGCCACACGCTGCTGCGTCGGGTGTACTTCGATCTCGTCGGGTTGCCCCCCTCGCCACAGGAGGTGGAAGCGTTCCTGAAGGACGAGTCCCCGCAGGCTCTCGAACGTGTCGTCGATCGGCTGCTCGGCTCGGTCCATTTCGGAGAACGCTGGGGTCGGCACTGGCTTGACCTCGTCAGGTACGCCGAAACACGCGGCCACGAGTTCGAGCCGATCATTCCGAACGCGTGGCAGTACCGCGACTACGTCATCCGCGCGCTGAACGCCGATGTGCCCTACAACCAGCTTCTGACCGAGCACATCGCGGGAGACTTGATTGAACCGCGCTGGAGACCAGAGCGAAGAGTCGAGAGTCAAGAGCCAGCAAAGGCGAGCACGAACGATTCTTCCTCTGGCTCTCGTCTCTCGACTCTCGACTCTCGACTCATCAACGAGTCTCCACTCGGCACCGGCTTCTGGTTCCTCGGCGAAGAGGTTCACTCACCGGTCGATATTCGGAAGGACGAGACCGACCGGATGGACAACCGGCTCGATGTTCTCTCGAAGACGTTTCTCGGTCTGACGGTGGCGTGTGCGCGGTGTCACGATCACAAGTTCGACGCGATCTCGCAGCGCGACTACTACGCGCTGGCGGGCTTCGCGATCAGCGGCAGTTACCGGCAGGTCCGTGTCGATACACACGCACAACACCGCGAGATCGCCGAGAAGCTTGCCGAGATCCGCGCCCAGCAGCGGGCGAAGGTGGCGGGCAGCCTGATCGAGGCGGCCCGGCCGGCGCTCGACAAACTGAATCAGTACCTGCTCGCGGCAGCGCGGCTGCTGGATGAGGGGCTTCCGTCGGAGGAGGCAGTCGCGCCCGCCGAGGCCGACGACATCGCGTTCGCGGATTTTGAGGGGGACTCGTGGGGCGAGTGGAAGACCGAGGGGACCGCGTTCGGCGACAGGCCGGCTCGCAAATCGGACAACGAGTACAACGCACCGCTCGAAGGTTTTCAGGGCGAGCGGTTGGTGAACTCACACCGCAACGGACCGCCCGACAACAACAACGCGGGTGTGCGGGATGCTCACGTGGGCAAGCTGACGAGTCCCGCGTTTCGCATCGACCGGAACTCGATCCGGTTCCTGATCGGAGGCGGCAACCATCCGACCCGCACGTACCTGAGCCTCATCGTGGAGGGCAAGCCGGCGCGAACGGCCACCGGCCAGAACTCGGGCCAGTTGCGGCAGGAGCAATGGTCGGTCAGCGACCTGCGCGGCAAACAGGCTCACCTCGAAATCGTCGATGCCGAACCAGGCGGCTGGGGCCACATCCTCGTCGATCACATCGTCTTCACGAACGCGAAGCCGGTCACGGCGATTGCCACTGTCAAACCACGACGCCTCACCGCCGCTTCGCGAGAAAAGTCGGATCGCGTTGCCGGAGAGCAGAAACTCGACCCCGAACTGCTGGCCCGCTGGACCGTCGAACTGGAAGCGGCCCGCGCGGACAAGCAACATCCGCTGCATGGGGTCACGCTTTCCGTCGCCGATGCGGCCCGCCTGAGCGAGTCTTCCACTCCGGCGGCCGACGACGCGAACGATCCGAGCAAGACAAAGCAGGCCCAGGCGGACAACCCGGGCGTCGAGGGGTTGGTAGTCGATTTCGCGAATCTGCGCGAGGAGCGATTCCTGCAAGACGGCGTCTCGTTCGGGATGAGGCCCGTTCCACCCGGCTGGTTCGAGATGCGCGGGCCTGCCGACCGGCGCGAGTTCTCCGTTTCCACGATCGGCGGTTGGGAACGCGACCTGTTCTGGAAGGAGATCAAACTCGCGCCCGGCGTCGAGGACGATCATGGCAAGCTCGGCGAGTGGCACCGTCACGGCCGCATGGTCCGCTCGCCCGAGTTCACGCTGACGAAGGGGACGCTGTGGTATCTGGTGCGCGGATCGGTGCGGGCCTACGCGGCGGTCAATTCGCATCTGGTCCTGGCCGGGCCGCTGCACGGCTCGGTCGTGCGTGAGTTCAAGCACGACAAGCCAAATGAGTGGCGCTGGGTCGCTCATCCCCTCGACGGCTATCGCGAGCATCGAATGCATGTCGAGTTCACGCCCGGCGACGATGCCGAATGTGCCATCGCGATGGTCGTCCAACGGGACGACGCGCCGCCGCTGCCGACGGTCTCGCCGGGCCGTTGGATGAACCAATTCGTCCGTCCCGGAATGTCTTCCGAAGAGCGCGCCAGATCGTACCGCGAGGCGCTCACCGGCGCGGCGACCAACATCGTCCTCGGCGAGGTGTTCAGCGTCCCCTCGGACCGGCAGCGCGACACGAACGGTGCCTGGGCCGAGGTCGCCAACTGGTTCGTCCGCCATCGCGACCTGTTCGTGAAGGACTGGCAGCCACCGGTCCTCGACACGGCGGAGGAGACCGCCCTCGCGAAAGCCGTTCAATGGGAGTCGCATCTCGCCCCGGCCATGCTCGATGGCAACGGCGTCAACGAACAACTGCTCATTCGCGGAAACTCCAGCACGCCAAAGGAACCTGTTGCACGCCGGTTCCTCGAAGCGTGTGAAGTGGTCGAGAGACGAGAGACGAGAGGCAAGAGCCAGAAGGAAAACGATGTCAGCAGCCGCAGTGCTGACACAGCGACTCTGGCTCTCGACTCTCCGCTCTCCGCTCTCGACTCTTCAGGCAGCGGACGCCAGCAACTCGCGCATGACATGCTCAAGAGTCCGCTCGCGGCACGAGTGGCCGTGAACCGTGTGTGGCATCATTTGTTCGGGCGGGGAATCGTTCCCACCGTCGATAACTTTGGAGTCCTCGGCCAGCCGCCGTCTCATCCCGAACTGCTCGATCATCTCGCGACGCAGTTCGTCAAGGAGGGCTGGTCGCAGAAGAGGCTGATCAAATCGCTGATCCTCAGCCGCACGTATCAGATGTCGAGCAAACCCGACCCGGCTGCGGAGGCCGCCGATCCCGACAACGTCTTCTGGCACCGCATGCCCATCAAGCGGCTGGAGGGCGAGGTGATCCGCGACTCGTTGCTCGCGGTCTCCGGCCGACTGGATCGCCAGCCGTTTGGACCGAGCGTGGCCATCCACCTGACTCCGTTCATGCAGGGCCGCGGCCGACCGGGGAACAGCGGGCCGGTCGATGGAGACGGACGCCGCTCGATCTACATCTCGGTCCGCCGCAACTTCCTCTCGCCGATGATGCTGGCCTTCGACACACCGTCGCCGTTCTCGACGGTCGGTCGCCGCACGATCTCGAACGTCCCGGCTCAGGCATTGATTCTGATGAACGATCCGTTGGTGATCGAACAGTCCAAACGCTGGGCCGACCGCACGCTGGCCGATGCGTCGCCAACGCCCGAGCAGCGCGTCGAGTCACTCTACCTGACCGCCTTCGCCCGCCGACCAACCGACGCGGAGAAATCGGAGGCGTTGTCGTTCCTCACCAGTTATCCCGCCCGCTCCGACGCAACGCCCGACGCCACCAAAGCCCCGCGCGAAGCGTGGACCGACCTGTGCCACGTGCTGTTCAATGTGAAAGAGTTCATCTACGTCGAGTGACTGCCTTGGGCGTCAGCCCCTCTTGCTTTCCGGAGCGGGGCGGCGTCAGCCCCCTGATCTTCGGCGGAGAAAAAGTCAGCCGGCACAGCCAGGGGGCTCACGCCGCCCCGCTCCGAAATGCAGAAGACCGAAGAAGGGCTGACGCCCAAAGACAATTGCCTTTCGCCGCCAATCGCCTTCCGCCAGAGACCCGCCATGTTTTCCTGCCAGCGTTATTTGCAGCCACCTTTGTCGCGGCGTGAGATGTTGTCGCAAGCCGCTCACGGATTCGGAGCGGTGGCGCTGTCTTCGTTGCTGACTCCGTCGGGGTCATCGGCGGCGGATGTGGCTGCGCCGCCGAGCGTCTCCGTGCATGGGACTCACTTTCCCGCGAAGGCCAAGCACGTCCTCTTTCTCTACATGGACGGCGGGCCGTCGCAGGTGGACACGTTCGATCCGAAGCCGATGCTCGACAAGTATCACGGGAAGAACCCAAAGGAAGTGCTGGGCAAGGTTGAAGCGACTCAGTTCGCCAACGTCGGGACGATGCTGAAGTCGCTCTGGCCGTTCAAACAGTACGGCGAGTGCGGGCTGCCGGTCAGCGATTTGTTTCCGCACATCGGGACGTGTGCCGACGAGTTGGCCGTCGTGCGGTCGATGGTCTCGCCGTTTTCGGAGCACACGTTTGCGAACTACTTCCTGCACACTGGCCACGGTCAGCAGGGGCGGCCGAGTCACGGGGCGTGGGTCAGTTACGGACTTGGTTCGGAGTGCGATGACCTGCCAGCGTTCGTGGTGCTCAACGGCGGTTTGATCCCGCCCGGGGGAATGGATTGTTTCGGCAGCGGCTTCCTGCCGGCGGCCTATCAGGGATCGGTCTTCACGTCGGGTGAAGCTCCCGTCGCCAACATCAAGCCGAGTGAGAAGACCCGCGCGTTGCAGGACTCGAAACTCGGCCTGATGCGACGTCTCGACCGGCAGCGACTCACGCAGCTTGGAAAAGTGGACGCTCTCGAATCGGCCATCGCCAATTACGAACTGGCCGCGCGGATGCAGACGGCCGTCCCCGAACTGATGGACCTGTCGGGCGAGACCAAAACGACGCAGGAGCAGTACGGCCTGTTCGACGACTTCGGCAACACGCGGACTTACGGGCGCATCTGCCTCACCGCGCGGCGGCTGATCGAACGGGGAGTCCGCTTCATCGAATTGACCTGTCCCGGCGGCAACGGCGACCGCTGGGACCAGCACGGCAACTTGAAGGACGGTCACGACAAGAACGCGCGCACGGTCGACAAGCCGATCGCCGCGTTGATCCGTGACCTCAAGCAACGCGGGTTGCTCGATGAGACGCTGCTCGTCTTCTGCGGCGAGTTCGGACGCACGCCGTTCGCGCAGGGGAGCGACGGCCGCGATCACAATCCGTTTGGCTTCACGATCTGGCTGGCGGGAGGCGGCATCAAGGGGGGAACCACCTACGGCGCGACCGACGACTTCGGCTACCGCGCCGTCGAGAACAAGGTCGAAATCCACGACCTCCACGCCACGATGCTGCACCTGCTGGGAGTCAACCACACCCGGCAGACCTTCCGCTTCGGCGGCCGAGACATGCGCCTGACCGATGTGTTCGGCCACGTGGTCCACGAGATTCTCGCGTGAAGGCGGGAAGTCAGAGGCCAGAGGTCAGAGGTCAGCGAACAGGGGTCAGAAAGCAGAAGTCAGCGAACAGGAGTTCGTCCCCTCTGATCTCTGATCTCTGATCTCTGATCTCTGACTTCTGACCTCTTTCTCCTCACCGGGCCTCAGCCAGCGCCAACGCGCCGGGCTTCTCGGAGCCGATGACCAGTTCCAGGGCGTCGAGGATCGCCTCGGGATGATCGGCGTCCAGATCGCGGCGGAGTTCGTCGATCGCATCCTGTCCCGTGGCGTTCCACGAGCCCTGCACCAGATGCACCTCCCGTGTCTGCCGGTCGTAGGCTCGCACGGTCCGGATGATCTTCGCACCGAGCGGGGAATCCTTGGGGGCCGTGTGTTGACCGATCGCTTCCGCTTCGCCCTGGCTCACCAGCAGGGGGAACGCGCCCGACAGCACCGAGCCGAGCGAATGGGCCAGTTCCGAACCGTGGAACGAGTGCTCGGGCGAGACCTGTTGCGTTTCCAGATCGCCGACGGCCCGGCGAATCACCCTGGCCGTGATCTCGATGTTCTCCATGTCATGCAGCAGGGCGGCGACCCGGATGTCGTCGCACTCGCGCGAGGTCAGTTCCATCTCTCGCGCCACCGCCTGGCTCAATTCCGCGATCCGTTGGGAACGGACCTTCAGTTTGGGATGAGCGGATTGCAGATAGCGTGCGAGGACCTCAACCACGCCCACGTGCGCTTCGTGCAGTTCGCTCAGCGACTGTGTCCGTTCGTCACTGAGCGTACCGACCAGCAGGGCCGTCAGCCCCAGCACGGCGGCCCACAGCGTCACGGACAAGCCGACCACCAGCGGACTGCTGAAGGCGGCGAAGTCGTGCAGGTTGAGGGCCGTGACAATCGAGGCGGCGATCACCGCCAGTGCCGCCAGCACACCGGCCCGGTACCGTCCGAGGAAGAAGCCGGCCAGCACGACGGGCAGATAGAACAGGTTCAACACGACCAGCTTGAATCCGGCGACCCGCCACATCAGGCAGGCCAGACCGAGCGTGATCACGATCAGCGACAGCTCCAGATACCATTCGTCCTTCGGTCGTTTCTCGATCTTCAACATCATTCAGATTCCTTCAAAACTAGCCCGACGCGCAAGCGAGGGGTGCAACTCCCATCCATCGTCACCCCTCGCTTGCGCGTCGGGCTAGTTGATTCTGACGATGACCGTCAAATTGGGACGCTATGCCGATCCGCGCACTTTCCGGTAAGGGTTGCGGCCCCCCGATGACCTCGCGCAGCGTCGCCTCCTGCTCGGCCGACATCCGGTCGGGACGGTTCTCGCCGGAAGTTCCCTGCGAGTCGAGCCGTTCCGCCTTGGCCGAGGCATCGTTGGCAAAACGAATGGCGATCGCGGCGAACTCGGATTCGATTTCCAGGAAGACTTCGACCAGGTCGGGATCGAACTGAGTCCCCGCACCGTCCCGAATCGCCCGCACGCAGTCCTCATGAGGGAACGCTGCTTTATAAACCCGCTTGCTGCGCAGGGCGTCATAGACATCGCAGATCGAGACAATCCGCGCCGCGAGCGGAATCGCCTCGCCCGCCAGACCGGTGGGATAGCCGGTGCCGTCCCAGCGCTCGTGATGATGCAGGGCGATCTCGCGGGCCGTTTGCAGGAAGTTGGAGGCTCCCAGCCGTTGTTCGATTTCCTTGAGGCAGTCTCCGGCGACCAGCGTGTGCTGTTGCATGACTTTTCGCTCGGCCTCCGTCAGCCGGCCGGGCTTGAGCAGGACGGTGTCTTCCAGTCCCACCTTGCCGATGTCGTGCAGCACCGAACTGATGCCCAGCAACCGGATGAAGTTCGGCGTCACGATCCGCTGAAACTTCGGATAGGACCGCATCGCCGTGGCCAGACTGTTCGTATAGAGCGAGATCCGTTCGAGGTGATCGCCCGTCTCCGGATCGCGCGACTCGGCGAGCTTCGCCAGCCCGAAGATGACGGCGTCGCGGGTCCGCAGCAGATCCTGGGCGCTTTGCAACGCCGCATGGTCCCGCTGTTCCCGGCGGTGAGTCTCCTGGAAGTTGAAGCGTGCCGTCAGCAGATAAGTCGCGCCGGCGCATAACCCCAGCGTCCAGACGAAGGCGATGCCACTCGCCTGGGGCAGCGCTGCGAGGAGCGCCGTCTTTGCGGCCGAGTCGATCGGCACCGCCGCGTATGCGACAACCTGAACGCCACCGTTCACCGGAGGATGGACGATCGCGCTGAACTCGCCGTCGGGCGTTTCCAATCGACCGTACCGTGGTTCGCCGGGAGTTCTGGCTTCACGCTGGCAATGCCAGGCGATCTGGTTTCCAACCTGCCAGGGAGCGGACGCCTCTGCTCCGGAGCGACACAGGATTTTCCCGCTCGCATCGGTCAGCAGCAGACGGGACTGATCCGCGCCCGAGGCCGAATCCAGCAGGGCCTGCGTCCGAGTTCGTTCGGGAGCATCAGCCGCGAAGTCTTCAGGCTGCCATCGCTTGGCCGCACTGACGATCGGTTGCGAACGAACCGCCAGTTCCGACCAGGCCGACTCGTAAGCCTCATGCTCGGCGGTCGAGATGGCCATCTGGTACTGAAACCAGAAACCGACCGCCAGGCAAAGTGCCTGCGCACCAATCATCAGGCAGACGGGCTGAGAAAGTCGATGCACGGAACCTCTCCTGTCCGATGGCGAACAAGATGACAACCAGACCATTCTGAAACCGAAGTGCTGGTCTGGAACCAAAGCACCGGCCGAATGCATGTCGATTTCACCCGAAGCGGCCCCAGGAGACTCTAGTTCACTTTTTTCAACGTTGCCGAGTGTTGAGCAGAAACCGACACGATTTTCCGGCGATCAGTCGGCGGTCCCTCGACCGTATCAACCTTCCTGACCCTACCGGATTGCAGGTGTTTGCCGCAGAGCGGCATTTGAAGGTAGCCGTGGGCTTCAGCCCACGGTCTCGAAACCGTGACACACCACTTGTCGCGGAGCGAAAATTGTTGGGTTGAAGCGTCGCGATCAATTGTCGCTCCGCGACAGGGGACATTCATCGCACGTCATCCGTGGGCTGAAGCCCACGGCTAACATCGAGTGCCGCTCTGCGGAAAAAAACCGAACGCGCTTCACTCACACCTGCAATCCGGTAGGGTCAGCAACCTTCAACCTTCATCCCTCACCTGAGGAACCGACCGCCGTTGAGGTCGATCAGGGCGCCCGTGACGAAGCTGGAGGCGTCGCTGGCGAGATACAGGACCGTCTGGGCGATCTCGTCGGCGTCCGAGTTGCGGGCGAGTGGCGTCTGCCGGCGATAGTCCTCCATCTTCTCGGGGGTCGTGAAGACTTCGTGGTGCCGGGTCTCGACCACGCCCGGCATGATGGCGTTGGCCCGGACCAGCGGGGCCAGTTCGCGGGACAGGGTCCGGGTGAAGACCTGCAACGCCCCCTTGGCCGCCGCGTAGGGGCCGGCTCCCCCCGAGCCTCCCGTCTGCACCGACAGCGACAGGTTGTTGATGATGCTGCCGTGCCCGCTGACCTTCAGCCGCGGGATGGCCCGCCGCGTGACGAGGAACGCGCTGTGCACGTTCACCTCGAAGGCCCGCTGCCACAGGTCGAAGGGGCAGTCCTCGATCGACGACCGCTGCAACGGATTGCCCGCGTTGTTGAACACGATGTCGAGCCGCCCGGCAAACTCGATGAAGTCATCGACCACCCGGTTCGCCTCCGCCTCGCGCGTCAGGTCGCCGGGCAACAGGATGCCGCGCCCCCCGGCCAGTTCGACCGCGGCCAAAGTCGCCTTCGCCCCCTCGACGCTCGTATGGAAATGAATCCCGACCGTGGCCCCCGCCCGGGCCAGCGCGATGGCGGACGCCTGTCCAATGCCGACCCCGGCCCCGGTGACAAGCGCGGCGCGGTTGCTGAGATCGAACGAAGTCTGCTGAAACGGATGAGTCATGATGCGGTCACTCGATGAGGAGGAAACGGGATGTCAGACGAATTTCAGTAGTTCCAAGTTTGCAGAGTTCGTATTTGCTTTTACTCCGAAGGAGTTGTGTCCCATAGCCCAGGGTTGCGAGCAAAGCGAGCTACCCTGGGGGGAACGGTTCAACCGCCCATGTACCCCAACGGGGTTCCGTCATCGGCGTTTCTCGAATGACGCAACCCTTTCAGGGTAGATGGCGAACGCATTCTCCCTCCCAGGGTAGCCCGCCTGCGCGGGCAACCCTGGGCTATGAGACGCAACTCCTTCGGAGTAAAGACACCTCGTTCAACCCCAAACTTGGAAATCCTGAGTTTCGGATCTCCACCAGTTCTGTTGATTGGAAGAACTGCTCACACGAAGTCACGAAGGAAGAAGAACAAGGTACTGCCATTTAATCCTTTGTGCCTTCGTGCCTTGGTGTGAGAACTCTTTCCGAAATCGCGTTCTCAACCGGTGGTCACGTCAACTGCTTGCGGAACCGCATCAGGCTGAGCGTCAGGATCGCGAGGCAGCAGGCGGCCAGGCCGATGGTCTGAGGAATGAGGTCCGTGAAGTCGGCTCCGCGCAGGATGATCCCCCGCAGGATCTCCAGGAAGTACGTGGCGGGAATGCCGAACGACAGGATGTAAATCGGAAAGGGCATCTCGGCCCGGGGGAACATGAACCCCGACAACAGCACCGTCGGCAGCATCAGCAGGAAGGCGAACTGCATCGCCTCGAGCTGCGTCCGGGCGAGCGTCGAAACCAACAGCCCGAGGGCCAGGGCGCACACGACAAACAGCGACGACAGGCTCAGCAACAGCCCGAGGCTGCCGCGAATGGGAACGCCGAAGATGTAGACCATCACGGTCAGCACGATCAGTGTCTCCAACAGGCCGACCAGCGCATACGGCACCAGCTTCCCCAGCAGCAGTCCCACGCGGCCAACGGGGGTGACGAAGAGCTGTTCGAGCGTGCCGAGTTCCCGTTCGCGGACGATGGAAAACGACGTGAGAAACAGCGTCACCAGTTGCAGGATGATCCCGACCAGTCCCGGCACGAAGAAGTGCGAGCTTTCCAGATTCGGGTTGTAAAGCAGCCGCGGACGCATCTCGATGGGAGCGGCCGCCCGACCGAGGGCATTGCGGGCGGGAACGACCGGCAACGTGTCGGCCAGATTGCGGGCGATCCGCATCGAAAGCGACGTTCCCAGAAGCTGCGTCGCCTGCAACGCGGTGTTCGCCACCTGGGAATCGCTGCCGTCGATCAGGACCTGGACCTGCACCTGCTCGTGCAGCACCAGCCGGTCGGAATAGTTGGCCGGAATCCGGATGCCGACCCTGGCCCGCCCCGACGTCATCGCGCGGCGGAACGATTCTTCGTCATAGACGTGGTCCACGATCGTGAACGAATGCGTGTTGCGGAAGGCGTCGATCAACTCGCGCGACGATTGCCGCCCGTCCAGGTCGTAAACGATCGTCGGAATGTGCTCGATCTCCTGCCGGATGGCATAGCCGAAGATCAGCGTCTGCAGCACCGGCACGACGAGCATGAAGATGATCGTCGATCGCTCGCGACGGATGTGCAGGAACTCCTTGACCAGCATCGCGAACAACCCCCACATCGGCCGGGGCCGCGAGTCGTCAGCGAGGCGCTGCCGCTCGCTATTGTTGAGGAGACCTCGGAGCGGGGTGGCGTCAGCCCCCTGGTTCTTGGGCGTCAGCCCCTCGTCAAAGAACCGGGGGGCTGATGCCGCTCCGCTCGGAAACGGTTCGCTTTGGAGCCCCTCCGCCATCGGCTTCGATTCGGTTGGAGACGGGGCGATTGGAGAAACATCGCGATGGGACATCTGCGGCTCCGCTGACCCGGAGCTTTCGATTGCGCGGGTCAGCGTGACGAAGACGTCTTCCAATGTCGGGGCGATCGGCCGCAGTTGAGCCTGCGCGGGCGAGACCTGCAGCGCGTCGAGCAACTCCGTATCTGACAACGATTCCTCGACCAGCACGTGAATGGCCTGCCCGAAGAGGGTCGCGTCCACGATGCCGTCGATGTGCTTCAGTCGAGACAGCGCCGCCGTCGGCGCGTCGAGCTCCAACTCCAGCCGTCTCGTTCCGGCGGGAGTCACGGCCGGCAACCGCTTCAGTTCGTCGGGGCGTCCGCAAACGATGAGCTTCGAGTTGTGGATGTAGCCGACGTCGGTACACCGCTCCGCCTCATCCATGTAGTGCGTCGTGACGAACAGCGTCACGCCCCGGCCGGCCAACTCGAAGAGCAGATCCCACAGATCGCGCCGCGCCACGGGATCGATCCCCGCCGTCGGCTCATCCAGAAACACAACCTCGGGCTCGTGAATCAGGGCGCACGCCAGCGCCAGCCGCTGCTTCCAGCCTCCCGACAGAGTTCCCGCCGGTTGATCGAGTCGATTGCCGATGCCGGTGAGTTCCTGCACTTCGAGGGAGCGACGGACGAGACGCTCGGCCGTCAGCCCGTAGATGCGGCCGTAAAAGTCGAGGTTCTCGCGGACGCTGAGGTCGCCGTAGAGGCTGAACTTTTGCGACATGTATCCGATGCGCCGCTTGATGGCTTCCGCGGCCTGACGAACGTCATAGCCCAGCACCGTCGCCGTGCCGTCGGTCGGCGCGAGCACACCGCACAGCATGCGGATGATGGTCGACTTGCCGCTGCCGTTCGGACCGAGCAGCCCGAAAATGGCACCGCGCCGCACTTGAAAGCTCACGCCTCCCACGGCCGTCAGCGCGCCGAAGCGACGGACCAGGTGCCGAACATCGATCACGGGTTCAGTCATCGCCGGCATCGTGTCGAGATCCTAACGAGATGAGACGGCGGCGGTCGGAGTGGGTCCCAGCCAGACATCGGCCGCCATGCCGGGCCGCAGCCGATCGCGGCCCGCGTCCAGCGTGACCTTGATGCGGAACACCTGTTTGGACCGCTCTTCCGGAGTCTGCACATTCCCCGGCGTGAACTCCGCCTGTCGCGAGATGAACGAGATCTTGCCCGGGAATCGTTCGCCGGGAAAACTGTCGACGGTCACGGAGACCGCATCGCCGATCTTCAGCGCGAGCCGATTCTCGGGAACGTAGGCTCGCACCCAGAACCGCGACGTATCCATCAGCGAGATGACCGGCGCGTTGGCTCCGACGAGATCGCCCGGACGCAACTCCAGCGCTTCGATCGTCCCGTTCACCGGAGCCTTGATCACCAGTTCCTCGATCTGTCGCCGGACCGCCCGCCGGGTCGCATCGGCGGCGGCGGCGGCGGCCTGAGCTTCGGCAACCTCTTCCACGCGATAGCCACTTTTGCGAAGCAGCCAGACCTGGTTGGCCTCGTCGAGTTTCGCCGTCGCCTCGGCCAGTTCTTCGGCCCGGGTTCCTCGTTTCAGTTTGTTGAGTTCCTCGATCCGCACATCCCGGGTCGCGCGAGCCAACCGCAGTTCGGCCGTCGCCTGATCCAGATCGGCCTGCTGATTGGTCTTCATGGCGAAGAGTGTCTCGGCTCGCTGATGGTTGGTCTTCGCCAGCACAAACTGCGATTCGGCCAGTTCAAACTGCGCCTGGGCCGCCGCGATGTCTTCCTGGCGGGGCCCGTTGGTCAGCTTCTCCAACACCGCCGCCAACTGGTCGTAATGAGCCTT
Source organism: Schlesneria sp. (assembly GCA_031412755.1). Taxonomy (GTDB): domain Bacteria; phylum Planctomycetota; class Planctomycetia; order Planctomycetales; family Planctomycetaceae; genus Schlesneria. Next base: position 15,729 of record JANODP010000139.1, read on the forward strand.
CGCCTGAGCGATCTCTTCCGCGCGGAATCCCGCCGTCAACCTGTCGCGCACGGCCACGGCCCGCGCCCATTGGGCCTCCGCCTCGGCGAGAAGCTCCTCCAATTGATACGGCTCCAATTCGACGAGCCGGTCGCCGGCGCGGACCGTCTGCCCCTCTTCGATGTGCACCTGCTGGACCCGCCCGCCGACGCGCGAGCCGATCCGGATCTCATCGGCCTCGATGAACCCCGACACATGCAACGGCTCGCCGCGTCGCTGGCTGTACGTCAGCACACCGACCAGCAACACCGCCAGCACGGCCATTCCCAGCAGACGCTTGTCCATGTCGTGAGTTCTCCGGATGGCAGGGATTCATTGCCGAGACAGTTTTCCCCAATCGAGCAACGCAAGCAACTCACACCACGCGGTTCAGACCGGCCGGGGTGCAGTTGTTATTTGGTGGTCGCCTTTTCTGGTCCCCTGTCCCGCCCGCCTTCGGGGTTAGGGTGGCCTGATGAAACGGTCTTTCAACCACCGAGTCCTGTCTTGCGCCGTTTGTCATGACTCATCCGTGCTCTGGCCCTGCCATCCGTGCGCTTTTTCCCTTTCGATCGGCTGCGCACGGATGGCAGAGCCGGGGCACGGATGGCAGAGGAAACCGCAACAAGTTCGTGATCTCCCCAATCGCCCAATTCACTCGGATCTGAAACCTTTTCATCAGGCCACGCTGCCCCGCTCGCCCCGAAGACGGGAGAGAGGGAACCGGAAGAGGACCACCCATTGACGACTGCAACCGGCCGAGCGTTCGGCCATTTTGAAACGGACTCTCGTCGCGTTACTTCCTGCCCGGGTATTCCGACGGGGACCAACCCATCACCCGTTTGAACGTGGTCGAAAAGACGAACGGGTTCTGGTAGCCGACCTCGGTGGCAATCGTTTCGATCTTGGAGCCGCGTGCTCGCAACAGTTCCGCCGCGCGGCGCATCCTCAGCCAGATCAGTTGCTGGCGCGGGCTGCGGCCGAGTTCCTTCTGACAGAGGCGTTGCAGATGCTTTTCACTGAGATGAACGCGGCGGGCCATCTCGGCAATCGTCCACGGATCGCCCAGCGACGAGGAAACCTGTTCCCACAGTTTCCACAAGCGCGCATCGAGGCTGGCCGGTTCGGCAAATCGCAGGACATAGTGCTGGATCAGATCGACCCACCGATCGATCGCAGCCGGCCCTCGCCCGGTCTGGCATTCGTGGTGCAAGCCCAGAATTGCGAACCGCAGCGGCTCGGGATCGAAGCGTGAGATGAGCGGAGTCTGTGCCGTCGCCAGTGGCTTCTGTCCCGCTCGTTCCTGGTAGCGGACCCAGCAGAAATCCCATCCCTTCCCCGGCGCGGTGTGGAACGCATGGAGCGTTCCCGGCGGCAACAAGACCGCCTGGCCCGGACGGCATCTCGCCCAGCGACCATCGACCAGGACTCGGCCCTCGCCCCCGAAACAGGCCAGAAAATAGCTGCCACCCAGTTTGGTCCGGACGATCTCGAACGGTGACGGCAGGTGAGCGACCGCCAGATGTCGGATTTGATGAATCGCCAGAGCCGGGCAGACGGGAGCCTCCTTCAGCCACGCTCGCGAATCGGCCGCGTCCGCACGTATCATCGACACGACCGCGCCGGCCGGGCGAATGTCGGTTTCAGATAGCTGCTGGTCGGTTCGGCTCATGGAGTTGGAAGACCGTTCGGCTAGACTTGTCGAGGCGGGAGACAGCCGACTTGGGTGCGCGGTGCCTTCCCAATGTAGCCTTCATCGCTCCGCGTGAAGAAAGCCGAGTGCAATCCAGTTTGCTGGGAGCAATCCACATGGAACTCGCGAACGGCTTTCTTCACGCGGAGCGATGAAGGCTACTATCCCACGCTCAAGAGCGGGAGCCTGGTCGCTGCCCCTACACTTTCACAGATGGTATTTCATGATTCGTACTCTCTTCCTTTTGATCGTGGCTCTCACCGCGACACCTTCCGCGTTGTGGGCCCAGCCCGCAACCGAGCCGGTCGATTTCGGGCGACAGATTCAGCCGATCCTCGCCAAGCGGTGCTATGCCTGTCACGGGCCGGACAAGGCCGAGGGGGGCTTGCGGCTCAACAGCAAAGACGCGGCGTTCGCCAAGCTGGAATCCGGATCGCACGCGATCATCGCCAGGGATGTCTCACAGAGCGAATTGCTGAAACGAGTCACCTCGCGCGAGGAGGGCGTGCAGATGCCTCCCGAGGGAGCGCCGCTGACCGAATCGCAGATCGAATTGTTACGTCGCTGGATCGAGCAGGGGGCGGAGTGGAAAGAACACTGGGCTTTCGTCGCGCCGCAGCCTCAACAACCACCCGCCGTCAAGAACGAGAAGTGGGTTGCGAACCCGATCGACTCGTTCATCCTGAGCAAGCTCGAACAGCAGGGCTTCGCGCCCGCTCCGCCTGCCGACAAGACGGCATTGCTGCGGCGAATCACGTTCGATCTGATCGGCCTGCCGCCGACTCCCGCCGAGGTCCAGGCGTTCCTCGCCGACGACTCGCCCAACGCCTACGAACAGGTCGTCGACAAGCTGCTCCAGTCGCCGCACTACGGCGAAAAGTGGGCGCGGCACTGGCTGGATGTCGTGCGGTATGCCGACACGAACAGCTTCGAGCGGGACGGGCCGAAGCCCAATGCGTGGCGTTACCGCGACTACGTGATCCGCTCGTTCAACAGCGACAAGCCCTACGATCAGTTCGTCCGCGAGCAACTCGCCGGAGACGAACTCCCCACGGTGACGAGCGACTCGATCATCGCCACCGGCTTCTACCGGCTCGGCCTGTGGGACGATGAGCCGGCCGACCGGTTGCTCGCCCTGTACGAGGGCCTCGATGACATCATCACGACCACCAGCCAGACGTTTCTCGGGCTGACGGTGAACTGCGCCCGCTGCCACGATCACAAGATCGACCCGATCCTGCAGCGCGATTACTACAGCATGCTGGCGTTCTTTCAGGGGATCACGCCCAACGGCAATCCGAACCCGAACGTCGAACGGGCCGTGTTTGAGAACGACGCCGCGCGGGAAGCATTCGAGGCGAGACAAAAAACTCATCGCGAGAAGCTCGATGCCACGCAGGCCGCGGTCCTGGCGATCGAGAAGGAATTCCGCGACCGCGTCTCGAAGGCCGAGCAGCAGGCGGACAACCCCGACATGGATGAACTCGAATACCGCTTCTATCGCGACACGTGGCAGAAGCTTCCAAAGTTCGACGAACTCAAGGCCGAGACCGTCGCCAAACTGGAGCAGGGTTTCTTCGACATCTCGCCCGCCACGCGCGAGTTCTCGTTCGGCTTCGTCTTCACCGGGACCCTGAAGGTTCCGGCAGACGGCGAGTACACGTTTGAACTCGACTCCGACGACGGCTCGCGGCTGACCGTCGATGGGAAACAGATCGCCGAACACGACGGCATCCACGGCACGGGCAGCCCAAAGCTCGGGAAGGCGACGCTGAAGAAGGGCCGCGTGCCGATCCGTGTCGATTACTTCCAGGGACCGACCGGTGCGAAGGGACTGCTGGTGAAGTGGTCCGGCCCCGGCTTCGAACAGCGCTATCTGTCGGCCACGACCGAAGAGGGCGAGCCGATCGGCAACCGTCGCGGCAAGAAGCGCGACTTCGTGCAACTCATCAAACAGCGCGGGCCGGAGTTGCTCGGCAAGGCGAAGTACTCGGAGTACGAATCGCAGACGAAGCAGCTTGAGGAATTGAAGCGAACCAAGATCGAAGCCGACTACGCCCTGTGCGTCACCGAGATCGGGCCGAATCCGCCCGAGTCGTTTCTGCTCAAGCGAGGCAACCCGCAATCGCAGGGGGACAAGGTCGTCCCCGCGTTTCTGACGATCCTCGGTGGCGGCCAGCCGGTCACGATTCCGAAACCGGCCGACGGGGCGAAGTCGTCGGGCCGGCGGCTGGCTCTCGCGAATTGGATCGCCTCACCCGACAACCGCCTCACCGCGCGCGTGATGGTGAACCGGCTCTGGCAGCACCACTTCGGCCGGGGAATCGTCAGGTCTCCCAGCAACGTCGGCCTGCTCGGCGATCCCCCCACGCATCCCGAGTTGCTCGATTGGCTGGCCGCCAGGTTCGTGGCCGAGGGCTGGCGGATGAAGCCGCTCCACAAGCTGATCGTGATGTCCAGCACGTACCGCATGAGTTCGCAATTGCGGAATGCGGAATTCGGAGTGCGGAATGAAAGCCCCACTGCGACATCGCTTGGTTCATCCTCTTCCAATCCGCAATCCGCAATCCGCAATCCGCAATCACTCGACCCGCTCAACCAACTCTTCTGGCGCTACGACATGCGCCGTCTGAATGCGGAAGAGCTGCGCGATTCGATCCTCGCCGTGACCGGCCAACTCAACCCGAAGATGTACGGACCGGGCATCTACCCTGAAATCAGCGACGAGGTGAAGGCGGGGCAATCGAATCCGGGCAGCGGCTGGGGCAAATCGTCTCCCGAGGAACAATCACGGCGCAGCGTCTACGTCTTCGTGAAGCGTTCGCTGGTCCTGCCGATCTTCGCCGACTTCGACGTCGCCGACACCGACACCACCTGCGCCGCGCGCTTCGCCACAACTCAACCAACCCAAGCTCTCGGCATGCTGAATGGAAAATTCCTCAACGACCAGGCCGCCGAGTTCGCCAAACGCCTCCGCAAAGACGCGGGCAACAAAGTTGAGGCGCAAGCCACACTCGCCTACCGCCTCGCGCTGGGCCATGAACCCGACAAGACCCTCGTTCAACGCGGCCTCAAACTGATCGATGCCCTGCAAACGAAGCACGGCCAGACCGCCGAACAGGCTCTGAACCAGTTCTGCCTGATGGTCCTCAACCTGAACGAATTTGTTTACCTCGACTGAATGTGGGGCAGGTTTTCAATCTGCTTGTCGCCCTGGAACCGAAAACGAGCCCGTCCATAACTCGCCCGACATTGTCCCCCCCGGAGACTCACCATGCCGATTCACGACTGGCGTCGCGTCACTGCGGGGACGTTCCATGACTTCCATCAGGCTTGGATCACCGAGATGCGGAACGCTCTGAACGGTGGACTGCTGCCCGGCGGTTATTACGCGATGGCTGACCAGGTGGCCGGCGGCCCGCATCCCGATGTCCTGACGTTGGAGGAGATCCCTCCGGACGATCACGAGTTCGAGGAAGAGCCCTCTGATGAGTTCGACGGCGGCGGAACCGCGGTGGCGGTCGCGTCGATCGCCGCCATCCATCCCCCCAAGCTGCGGTACACGCTGGAGGCCGAGGAGGCGATCTATGCCTCGAAGGCGGATCGGGTCGCCATCTACCACTCGACCGGCGACCGGGTCGTCGCGTTCATCGAGATCGTCTCCCCCGGCAACAAACATTCGAGCGTGGCCGTTCGCCAACTGACCGACAAGCTGGCGAACGCCCTCGCGCAGGGCTGCCATGTGATCCTGATCGACCTCTTTCCTCCCGGCCGCCACGATCCGCAGGGTCTGCACGCCGAACTGTGGGGCCGGCCCGATCCGCCCATGACGGTCGAGGAGCCGCTCACGCTGGTCAGCTACCGCGCGAGTGCCTCACCCGTCGCCCATCTGGAACCCACGACCGTCGGTCAGACACTGGTCGATGTCCCCCTGTTTCTGGATTTCGAGCACTACATCAACGTCCCGCTCGAAGCGACCTATCTGGCCGCCTGGAACGGCGTCCCCGACCGCTGGAAGAAAGTGCTGGAGCCACCGACGAAGCGAACAGAAACGGAGACTGACGAAGTGAGGAAGCCATGAGCATCGCCATTGCCGCACGTTTTGATGGACAGGTACTGATTCCCGACAGCCCTCTCGATTCGATCTTCAGATTGGTCAGCGCGTCGTGGTCAAAGTCACTCCGTTGAGTGATGCCGATGATGCCACGGCGATTCCTCGTAGGCCATTCCCTGAAACACAACCTGACTTGGAGAAAAAGGACAAATCATGACGACTCACAATTTTTGTGGCCGCACGCGGCGTGAGTTTCTGTGGCAGGCGGGGGGCGGGTTTGCCGGGACCGCTTTGGCGGGGATGCTGCAAGGGGACGGATTCTTTTCGTCGATGTCGCACGCTGCCGAGGGGAAGGGGCACCAGAACCCGTTGGCTCCGAAGCCGCCGCACTTTGCTCCCAAGGCGAAGAGTGTGATCTTTCTGTTCATGTACGGCGGGCCGAGCCACATCGACACGTTCGACTACAAGCCTGCGATGAAAGGGCGGGACAACCAGACGATCACCGTCAAGACGTTCGGGCGCGGAGGCCACAAGAGCGAGGGCCGCATCGTTGAGCCGCGCTGGAACTTCAAGCAGTATGGCGAGTGCGGTCATTGGGTGAGCGACCTCTTCCCCCATGTGGCCACGTGCGTCGATGACATTGCGTTCCTGCAATCGATGACGGCCGATTCGCCCATTCACGGCTCGGCCATGCTGATGATGAACAGCGGCAAAGTGCTGTCGGGCAGTCCGTGCCTCGGTTCGTGGGTCAACTACGGGCTGGGGAGCGTCAACGAAAACCTGCCCGGGTTTGTCGTGATGCTCGACCCGACCGGCGGCCCGATCAGCGGGGCCAAGAACTGGTCGAGCGGTTACATGCCCGCGACCTATCAGGGAACGATCTTCCGCTCCAAGGGAGCGTCCATCATCGACCTGGCCAATCGCGAGGGAACGACCCGCGCCATGCAGCGCGAGTTGCTGGATGCCCTCGGTGATGTGAACTCGCTGCACGCCGCCGCCCGTGCGGACAACTCGGACCTCGCCGCGCGGATCAACAGCTACGAGCTGGCGTTCAAGATGCAGCAGCACGCTCCCGAGGCGGTCGATCTTTCGCAGGAGACCGAAGCGACTCAGAAGCTGTACGGCATCGACCAGCCGCGCACGAACGACTTCGGCCGGAGATGCCTGCTGGCGCGACGGCTCGTCGAACGGGGCGTGCGGTTCATCCAGCTCTACTCGGGCGGCAACCACAATGACTCGAACTGGGACGCACACGGCGATCTGGAGAAGAACCACAACTACCACGCCGGCAACACCGACCAACCGGTCGCCGCGCTGCTGAAGGATCTCAAGCAGCGCAATCTGCTCGACGAGACGCTCGTCGTGTGGGGCGGCGAATTCGGCCGACAGCCGACCGCCGAATACGCCGCCGGAACGGGACGCGATCACAACGCCTACGGCTTCACGATGTGGATGGCCGGCGGTGGGATCAAAGGGGGCCAGAAGGTCGGGACGACAGACGAACTCGGCTCGGCGGCGGTCGACTCACCGTTCCACGTCAAGTACCTGCACGCGACGATCCTGCACCAGATGGGCCTCGATCCGAACAAGCTCTCGTACTTCCACGGCGGTCTGGATCAGAAGCTCGTCGGCGTCGAGCACATCGAACCGATCAGGCAGATCATCTGAGGAACGGCCAAGTGAATCGGACGGATGAGTTCTATTCTCGACGGGCAGAGACATGTCTGCATACAAATGGACGTTGCAATCCTTCATACAACGGTACGTCAAGTGGCCGGCTGAGAAACAGTACAGGCAGCGCGAGAAAAGTTTTCTTCGCTCATTGTCAGACAAACAGACACTCCCCGTCACGGTCGCCGGCAGGATGGCATTGGCGGCACATGCGCGAGTTCCACAAGACGTCGTTGCAGTTCTCAGACGCAGATCGGAAAGCCTCGAAGCATGGGGACGCATTCTCGCATACGCCCGAAAGCGGGCGTTAGAATTTTACGCACACACCGCTTATGTGGACATGAAGCGCAAAGAGTGCCGAAAGAACAAGGCGGCATCATTCGCCCACTATCAGTTTACGTTCACGGATTTGAACGAAGGCTGTCTTGCCTGGGCGACATCGGTAGCCAGCCGAGATTTTGGGTTCGCTCGTTTTTGGGGGGACCGCATTGGAAAGGAGTTCCGAACGAAAGGCCCGCTGATGAATCAGGAGGACATCCGAGACGACGATTTCTACGATCTTATTCCCTTCGAGTTGGCCACCTTTTTCTTTCATGGATTATGGCGAAAGAAGCCATTCCTCCATTCGGGTCCGCAGCCAAAATCGTGGAAGGTTTTCGATGCGGTCCTCGACGGCTGGGATGACGAACGGCGTTTTGCCAGGGCAGTGACTGGTCTCTGTGAGTATCACTGCCAGAATTGCATGGAACGACGAGTTGGGCTGAACATACCGTTCATGAGTTGTCCATACAGCGTTTTCCCAGCGGAGATTTTGGCACTCAAGGTGATTCGTGCGAGCCTTAAACTGCCGTTCCCTGAGATCGATCATCCATTGTTGGTGGGAAACCCAATGGCTGAAATTCCCGACGGCGTCATTGCTGCCCCTCCGGATGAACTCGAAGCACTCGCCATCAAACATATTCAGCAAGCGATTCCCGGGTTCGTTTATCCCATTCCCTAATGATTGGATTTGTGCGCGAATTGTAGCGAGTGCGAACCTGGCGGCTTCGGAACCATCCGCCCTATCACTCGTAGCGCAGAGCCTCAATCGGATCGAGGCGGCTGGCGCGGCGGGCGGGGTAGTAGCCGAAGAAGACTCCCACCGCGGCGGCGAACACGAAGGCGGTGATGGCGGCGACGAACGAGACTTCGTGCTTCCACTTTGTCCCGCTGCTGACCGCGTTGATCAGCGACACCAGGCCGACCGACGCTCCCACGCCGAGGGCGAAGCCGATCACGCCGCCGATGCACGACAGCAGCACGGCCTCCACCAGAAACTGGCGCAGGATGTCGCCCGAGCGGGCGCCGACCGCCATGCGGATGCCGATCTCGCGCGTTCGTTCGGTGACGGAGACCAGCATGATGTTCATGATGCCGACGCCGCCGACGATCAGCGAGATGCCGGCGATGCAGGCCAGCATCAACGTCAGCGTACCGGTGATCATGCCGAAGACGGCGGCGATCTCGGTCGTGTTCTGGACGACGTAGTCGCGCGGTTCGCCCGCCCGAATGCGGTGCCGTTCCGCCAGAAGCTGGTCGATTTCGTTCTGGGCCTCGGGCATCAGCTTCATCGAGCGGGCCGAGGCCATGATGGCGTTGACGTTGTCGAATTCGGAGCCGCGCAGCCGCTTGCGAACCGTCGAGATCGGCATCAGCACGATGTTGTCCTGATCCTGCCCGACCATGTTCGCCCCCTTCTTCTCGAGCACGCCGATCACTCGAAACGGGATGTTCTTGATCCGAATCGTTTCGCCAATCGGATCGGTCGTCTGAAACAGTTTGGCGACCAGCGTGTAGCCGATCACGCAGACCTTGTTCGCGCTGATCACGTCCCGTTCGGTGAAGAACTCGCCCCGCCGCAGCGGCCAGTTGCGCACGGTGAGATAATCGCCGCTGACGCCGTGCATTTCCTGGGGGCTGAAGTTGGAACTGCCATAGATCACCTGCCCCGCCACACCGAGGATCGGTGACGACGCCAGCACCGACGGACAATCGGATTGAATCGCGTCCGAGTCGCGCGCGGTGAGCGTCACGATCGCTTGCATCACTCCGTCGCGCTGACGGTTGCCGGGGAAGACGATGATGACGTTGCTGCCGAGCGACTCGAACTGCCCCTGCACGAGCGAACTGGCACTCTGGCCGAGCGACACCATCGTCGTCACGGCGGCGATGCCGATGACCACGCCCAGCACGGTCAGCGCCGCGCGCATCTTGTTTTTGGCGAGTGCCCGCAACGCGATGCGAATGGTGAGCAGGAAGTTCATGAGCGGATCGATGGCCGAGAAGGAATGATTGAGTCCGCGGCAATTTGAACAGCACCTACCGGGACTGCCCCGGTCGCGGGCCACCGGCCCCGGGACGACGGGTCACGCGGTCCCAGCCGACTCCACGACTTTTTCACCGAGAGCCATAGGCCGTTCCGGCGAGATGACCCGTGGTGGCCTGGGCAAACCCGACTTCGACGCACTCCCGCACGGCCTCGGCGGCGCGCAGCAGGTTGGCGCGAGTCACGTCGAGATGCGTGCAGGCGCGCAGACGTTGCGGCCCCGACGGGTTGATCTTCACGCCTCGTTCCAACAGCTTCGCCGAGAGTTGTGCCGACGTGCCGAGTTTCGGGTCGAGATGGAAGAAGACGAGATTCGATTCCACCTCGGGAGCGACGCTCACCCCGTCGACGCCGGCGATGGCATCGGCAAAGGCGCGGGCGTTCGCGTGGTCTTCGGCCAGTCGTGCGACGTGGTGTTCGAGGGCATAGATCGCCGCCGCCGCCATCATCCCGGCCTGACGGAGTGCTCCACCGAACAGTTTTCGCGCGCGACGTGCCCTGTAAATCGTCGGAGCGTCTCCCACCAGGATCGAACCCATCGGACAGCCGAGTCCCTTCGAGAAACAGATCGACACCGTGTCCGCCTGCTTCACGAAGTCCTTCGCCGAGTACCCCTGCGCGATGCAGGCATTGAACAGCCGCGCCCCATCGACGTGCAGCTTCAAGCCGTGCTGGTGCGACCACGCCGCGACCCGGTTCATCTGCGCGAGCGGCCACGCCCGGCCGCCGCCATGATTCGTCGTGTTCTCGAGGCAGACCAGTCGCGTCACGCAGTAATGCTGATTGTCGGGCCGGACCTTCCCTTCAAGATCGCTCACGTCGATCAAGCCGTCTCGCCCGCGAACGGTTCGCGCCGTCACGCCGCTCAAGGCGGCCGCCGCACCCGCTTCGTAGTTGACAATGTGTCCGGTCTCGTCGATCAGCAGTTCGTCCCCTTGCTGACAGTGGGACCGCACCGCCATCTGGTTCGACTGCGTCCCCGAACAGTTGTAGACCGCCGCCTCCTTGCCCAGCAGCTCGCACACCATCCGTTCGAGACGGTTCACCGTCGGGTCTTCGCCCGACATGTCGTCCCCGACCTCCGCCTCAAAAATGGCCTGCCTCATGCCGGCGGTCGGCTTCGTCAGGGTGTCGCTGCGCAGGTCGATGAACTCGGTCGGCATGTTGGTCGCGCTCCGTAAAACATCTTGCAAGTGTCTGGTCTGGTCCCCTCTTCCGCCGTCTGCGGGGGAGAGTGTTTGGGTGAGAGGCCGCTTCGTCGAGAGTCGTTCGTCGGTGGGAATGTCATGGTTCGGCGATACACTCTAGCGGCGCAATCTGTCTCTGACGAGTTTGCTGCCGAACCTTGAAGAAGCCCCCACACCCAAACCCACACCCCCCCAGACCGGGGCGAGGGGGCCAGACCAAGAATCAAAAAAACACCCTGTCAGCACTGACCATCCCGACGATCGACTGTTCG
>JANODP010000140.1:0-30620 GCA_031412755.1 Schlesneria sp.
CCCTGAATGCGCGTGGCTTGCTGCTGCAGCCGCATTCAGGGGACTCACGTCCCCCGCTCCGAAAGATCTTTGTTGAATGCGACCAACACCAACGCCGCGCGGCTCAGAACAATTCCGTCAGCACGCGGCCTTCGTCCATGAGATGGAAGGGGCGGCCTTCGCGGTCGCGCGCGGTCAGGTCGTCGATGCCGAGTGAGTGGAACACCGTGCGGGCGATGTGTTCGGCTCCGACCGGGTTGTCCTTCGGGTATTCGGCCAGCTTGTCGGTCGAGCCGTAGACCTGCCCGCCGCGAATGCCTCCGCCGGCCAGCAGCGTGGACATGCCGTGCGTCCAGTGATCGCGGCCCGCGCCCGAGACACCTCCCGAACGAGGGTCGCCGATCTTGGGGCGGCGGCCCATTTCGCTCGACACGATCACGAGCGTCTCGTCGAGCATGCCGCGCTGATGCAGGTCATCGAGCAGCGCGGCGAAGGGCTTGTCGAACTCGGGCAACAGTCGGTCTCTCAGGCAATTGAAATTGTTGCCGTGCGTGTCCCAGCCACCGCCGCTCTTGCAGAGCTTGGAGACTTCATCGTCTCCCTTCCAGAACACGGTGACGAACGGCACGCCCGCCTCGACGAGCCGCCGCGCCATCAGCATCGATGTCCCGGTGATGCTGCTGCCGTACTTGAGTCGCACCGCTTCCGGTTCGGTCCCGATGTCGAAGGCCGACTTCGTTTCGCGCGAGGTCAGCAACGAAAACGCCTTGTGCTGGTGCTTGCGATAGTCGGACAGCCCCGGCGATTGCTCGGCGATCCGCTGGGCACGGTCGAGCGTCCCGAGCAACTCGCGGCGCGAGGCCATCTGCTCGCGAGTCGTCTCGCCCTGCAACGCCAATGCGGGGACGACAAAGTTCAGCGGCTTGTCTCGAAAGCCGTCCACGAACAGCGGGTCGTACTCGATCCCCAACCGGGCGGCGAACTGGCCGGGCCGCGTGTATTCGGGAGCACCCTCTTTCTGCGGCAGCGTGATGGCGTTGGGCAGACTCGCATGCGGAGGCCGCTTCATCGCCACGACCGACGCCATCGAGGGCCAGTCCGTCGGATAGGGCGTGCGGGCATTGAGCAGCCGATGAAACGTCGGATCGGGCGAGTGCCCCGTCAGGTTCGTGTAGTAGCCCGCGTGGTGATCTCCCGTCCCGCGGTGAAAGTCACCGAGCGAGCGGACAATCGCCAGATGATGCGACTGCCTGACGAGGTGCGGCAGATGCTCGCACAGTTCGAGGCCGGGTGCCGACGTGGCGACCGGATGAAACTCACCGCGATATTCGAGCGGAGCGTCGGGCTTCATATCCCACGTGTCGATGTGAGACGCTCCCCCCGACAACCAGATCATGATGGCCGACTTCGCAATCTTCCGCCGTCCCGATCCGATCGGTGACACTGCCGAATCGGCGAGAGCCATCGCCGGCCCAGCCAGATCCGCCCCGAAGCAACTCAACCCGCCCGCCACCAGAAACGTGCGTCGATCGACGGGAAAATGCAGTCGCGCAGAACTCAGCATGAGCAAAACTCCTTCATCCGGCTGGGATAACCAGTCCACGGTACGTCAGGGCCGGAGTCTTGTCAAAAGCCACGTTGAGTTGAGCCACATCGCGAGCATCCGCCTCCTGCAACCCCCGCTGCCGCATCAACCGCAACACGAGCGGTTCGTAGATGGAGACGAACTCCGCCCAAGCCTGCTGATCGGCCGCCTCGCGCAGCCGCAGCATCAAACTCGGACGTGTCTCCGGCTCCACCATCGACGTCTCTCCCACAGATCTATTCCCGCAGCCGACGCGATCTTACACGGGAATGGGGAGAAATCGGGAAGAGCGGGCACGGTGAAAGTCATCGTTCCCACCTTCCGATCACACGATCGCATCAACTTGAAGTCGATTCCACTGGTCGCTTCAACGGTGAAGTCAACACCTGCCGGCCACAGTGACAACAGTTCCCGGTGGCCTGAACGAGCCTGCTGAACGTCAGCAACGACTCATGGCAATGAGGGCAACATCCACGCCGAGACAGGCGATATCCCAACCCAAACACGATTCCGAACTGGATGACAATGCTGAACGTCATGGCCAAGAAACTCCCCATCGTAGCTGGCTCACGCCAGACAATCGGCGTTCCGATCCATTCCCCAAACAGGGCAACGAGCGCGCACCAGGCGACTGCGCCGATTCCGCCGTAGACACAACACCACGGCAGTTGTTTTCGGTAATGACGGGCAACAGTTGTGAACTCTGCACGGTTCAACAAAGTGTCTTCGGGTGTTTCGTCATTGCTGCGAAGAATCGGAGCATCGCTGATCACTCGGCAGCCGCAAGTCGTACAGTTTCCCGTTGCACGAGTCACACTGTTGTTTGCGACCTCTGCGCCGCAACCATCGCATCGAAGCAGACAAGCACGATCTGCTCGTCGTAATGACCAGATCAGCCCGATTCCCAGCAGCAAGGACGCAGGAACCATCCGGATAAGTTTGGAGATCGGGTCCGCCATCTCACCCCACATCTCTTCTGTCAGGTCGGCACAAAACTGCAGCCCGATCGATGTGACCCCGACCATGGAGAATGTCACCAGCCAGGTGTTCATGCTGCACCAGTAAAGCACTCGTCTTCTACGTTTTTCGGCCTCACGAATCTCTGCGATCGTGAACTGACCGACTGCCGCGTCCGCGCTTTCGGGATGCACGTCTGTGACAGAGCCAATCCTCCATTCATCAAACAAAGCCCCGTGGCAATGTGGGCAGGAATGCGTTGCCATCGCGAAGTACGGATCGACCGATTCGAGCCTCTTTCCGCAGTGACGGCATTTCAACGCATACTTTCGAGTGACGTACTCTAGTCCGCTAATCATCCCACCGAGAAGTAACAGACCTCCTGATCCCAACACCACAAAGACCGCGGTCCGCTGGGGCGTCAGCTCACCCGCAGGCCCAAGGTCTTTACCGTATTTAGACGCAATGACCGCAAAGATGACGAACAGCCCCAAGAACCCTGCAAGAATGACGATCAACCAAATCGACGTGGCTCGCCGAAAAACAGCCATTCGCTGAACGAACTCCGCTGCGGTAAGGATCCACTGTTCGTCAGGCCGTTTGCTACCATCGTCTGCTGGTGTCTGCATGATGCTCTCGATTCGAGCCAATAACTTCATGAGCCGTCGTGCCGACGATGCCCGTGTGACCACAGAACGAGTCAACAGCGTCGCGGATCAACGGTCATTCTCCACGCAGTGTGGTAACGATGGGCAACCGAACGGCCGCTCGGACGGCGATGGTGGCGGCCAGCATGCCGGTCGCGAAGACAATCGCCAGCAGCGTGGCGAGCGAGCCGAGCGGAACGTCTCCGCCGCGCGAGGTGAGGTTGGGGGCGACGGAGATCAGGGCCGAGAGCGTTCCCGCCGCGAGGCCCCACAGCAGGACGAAGGCGTTCTCCCAGAGAACGAGCGACGCGACCTGCCCCGCGCGAAAACCGACCGCTCGCAGCAGAGCCAGTTCCGTCTGGCGTTCGAGCACATTGCGCAGCATCACCGTGGCGAGTCCGAACGTGCCGAGCAGCAGCCCCAATCCGCCGAGCGTTTGAAACGTCGAGAGGTACGTGTTCTGAACCGACAGGAACCGCGCGAGCCGTTCGGCCACCGGCTCGACGTCGAAGCCGTACGCACTCAGTTCCGTTTCGAGCAGTGTGGTCGCCGCGTCGGCGAGTTCGGGCGGAACTTCAATCAGGAAGTAACGGAAGCCCTTCTGCTCGGGAAACAGCCTCAGGAAGTCGTCCTCACTCATCACGAGCACGCCCTGGAAGACGCTGTCCTGCAACAAGCCGCTCACCTTCAGTTGATGCTGCGGCTGTTCTTCGTTCGGGATCGCGATCGTCTGGCCAACCTGCTTGTGAAGCGAGAACATCAGCGTGTTCATGTCGCCGAGAACGGGAACAGGGGACGGTTGACGGTTGAAGGTTGACGGTTGAAGGTCAGAAGAAGAGTTGGTCTTCGTTGGCTCTTCAGCCTCTTGCCCTCCTTCGGTCCCTTTTGTCCTTTCCGTCCCTCGCCCCTCCAACATTTTCCACGAGCCGCCTCCCATGAAGGATGGCGCGAAGGCGAACCGGCCCTCGTCGATCAGTGAACGAGGCACTCCAAGAATCGTGGGGACGCGCGTTTGGTAGACGTTCAGACAACTCGCCTCCTCTCCCGGTTTCACCCGGAACGGAACGACATTCATCGCGGCGAGGGCGGCGGCAGCGGGTGAGTTCGGTTCCGCTTCGATCTGCAATTTCTTGCGGCCCTCCGCGGTATTGATGTCGTAGAGGACGGGGCTGCTCGACTCGGCGACCAGCGTGAAGCCGCCGTTCCCCGACTTCTTGTCGGGCCGCTCGGCCGTTGGATCGCGCCGGAAAGCCGCGACGGTGACGATGAGAAACGTGGCTGTGGCAATCAGACCGGCGGTCATCACGCTGCGCAGTCTCTGGCGCGAGGCATTTCGCAGACCGAGCCGGGTCAGCGAAGAAATGCGGAGGGCGGAAGACGGAAGGCGGAGTGAAGATGAAGGAGGAGCGGAAGTGGAGCTGTTTTTGCCTTCACTCCGCCCTCCCCCTTCCACCCTCCACCCTTCCCCTTGCAACCACGCGGACAGGAACGATAGCGACGCGACCAGCAGCAGAATGCCAACGCCGAAGAAGGCTCCGGTCGCAGGAAGCACACCCACCACGATGGCTGCTGTCAGAGTCAGGGCCAGCACCGTCGCAATCGTCGCGCGGCGTGAAGCTCGTCGCGCCCGCTGGTACTGGGTCGCCAGATCGGCCTCTTGCTCGGTGACGCCGGCAAGTTGCTCGCGGAGGCTCAGACCGTTCAGTTGTCGCAGCGCCCACCAGATCGCGAACAGGGCCGTTACGACCGCGATGGCGAACCCCGTGACGAGGCTCAGCGGCTGCACGGACAGGATCAGATTTTTCGTCCCGATCGCGCCGACCCACCAGTGCGTCAGGCCGTAGATCATCAGCTTCGCGTAGCCAACGGCGGCGGCGGTGCCGAGAATTGCTCCGGCCAGAACAACGATCAAACCCTCCAGCAGCATCTGCCGCCGAACCTGCCGCGGCGTGAAGCCGACGGCGCCGAGCAGGCCAAGGTCGCGGACTCGCTGCTCGATCCCCAACCGGAACAGCAACCCGATCAGAATCATCGCCGCCGCGATCAGGAACAGGCTGAAGCCGATGAACAGACCGCTGAAATCGTTCGAGCCCTTCGCCGCCATCAGTCCGATCGCCTTGACCGGCTGAAACGCGAGGCCCAGTTCGGCGGGGTCGATGTGTGCGAGGAGTCGAGAGCTGAGAGTCGAGAGTCGAGAGGAAGAAGTTGCGTCATCATCCTTCTTCTCTGGCTCTTGTCTCTCGTCTCTCGCCTCTCCGCTCTGCGCCAGCCTCAGCGACGTCAGCGATCCATACCGGCTCGGCCACAGTGTCTGAGCCTGCTTCAGCGGCAGAAACATCTTCGGCGTCGCGCGATGGCTGTCCCAGTACTCGTCGTCGCGCGGTGTGACGGCGTCGAGGTCCATCTCGAACGGCTGGTCCCAGTCGGACAGAGAGTCGACGTCGGTGATCCCCTTCACGGCGGGAGTCAGTGCCTGGTCGATGGCCGCGCCACTCATCTGGACGATGCCGCGCACGGTGACGGTTCGTTCCAGTTCGGGCAGCTCGCCGCGCGAGCCGATCGTGTGGTACGTGAACTTGATCGCATCGCCCACCTTCACCTCCAGGTCGGTGGCGAGGAACTCGTTGATGACGACTTCGTCCTCGCCGAGCGACGTCGGTTTCTCGCCGAGGAACTCGAACCCGCCGAACGGTGTCCCGTCGAGGCTCAGCACGTCGAGACCCGCGACCGTCGAGTACATCGAATAGCCGGGCCGCTTCCCCGGCTCATAGACCTGCGGATTCCAGATCTTGTTGGCGAGGTAAACCATCACCGGTGAAGTCGCCAGCTCCAGCTCGTTCGCCGCCTGGCGGGCCGCCTCCGCCAGCTTGTCCTCCAAAATCATCTGCTCGGATTCGAGCACAAGGCAGCTCAACGCCTTGTCTTCAACGAGGCGGAGATCGAGGTCGGCAAGTGTGATGTGTTGCCGGAGTGCCAAGTCCGGCTTCGATCTCGATTCTTGGTGAGCCGGGCGGCGTAAGCCCCCGGATTCTTCGCCTTGCATCCCAACACCAAGAGTCCGGGGGCTGACGCCGCCCGGCTCACCCCAAGACGTTGCCAACAGCGCATTCACCCGCGCGGGCTTTGCGGTCGGATCGCGTCGCGTTGGCTGGACCTCTTCCAACCCCAGCCGTTCCTGCAAGACGTGCAGATCGACAAAGACGTTTAGCGGCAGAGCCTGAGTCGGATGGAGCCCGAGCCGCGACAGACCGCTCTCCTCCGGCGAGATGCCGCTCACCTTGAGCGTGATCTCCTGTGAGTCGTTGTCCTTTTTGCCCAGCAGCGTGTCGCGAGGGACCGCGCTGGGGAGCTCGATCCACAGCGTGACCTCATCGCCGACCTTCGCTCCGACCGCAGCAGCCGACCGTGCGTTGAGGACCACTCCGTTCCCCGTCGGCAACTCGACGCCGGCGGTCTCGATCAACGACCATGCCCGTTCGTCAAAGCCGTAGACGTTGACCTGCCCCGCGCGACGTGTGGTGTCGCCATGTTTGGCCTGTAATCCGGCGATCATGATGATTGCGGGAGCGACCCCCGGCTTACCTCCGGCTTTTTCGTCGAGTTCACTCGCCAACTCTTCGCGCACGAATCGCGGCCCACTCAGCACGAAGTCGATCTTGCCGAGCCGGTCGTGCGTCATCTGGACGAGGCTCGCCCGGACCGAATCGCCGACGACAAGCGCCCCGCCGATGACGGCCGTCCCGGCGACCACGCCCAGCAGCACGGCCAGGTTGGTGCGCCAGTGATGGCTCACACTGCGAAGGACGAGTTGGAAGCGGTTCATGCAGATTCCTCGCGAGAAACAACTTCTTTCGGAGCGGGGGACGTCAGTCCCCAGAACCAGCACGAATCACATGACCGACGCGAATTCTGGGGAGTGACGTCCCCCGCTCCGAAAGACTCGTTCCGACTGCCCGTAACGATTGCGGGACCTACGATAGTCGTGTGCTGATGCGAAACCAAACGCGATGGCGTTCGTTCCGGTTGGCCGCTACCTTTTGTTAATCCTTCGGGACCGGTTGCGGTTTGGCTGTCGCGTGGGCGGGCAAACTCTTCGGTCTCGATTACGGTGCGTCATGTTCAAATCAGCGACAGGCGAAGCGGTAATGCAGGCGGATTCCAAGTTTGGGGCGGATCAACCCGCGACTGTCACGCCCGTTCTCGGCGATTCCCTGAGCCATTCGATGGTGGAAGCGAAATCGTCCGGCGAAGCGATGCAGGTCTTGCTGGCGGTCGATCAGGCCATCGGGGCGGAACTGCTCGATGCGGAACAGATTCTGGCCGACGAGCTGCGCAGCGAGAACCCCTACGTCAGCGACATCCTGCAGCACTCCACCCGCTTTCGTGGCAAGCGGCTGCGACCGATGTTGCTGCTGCTGACCGCAAAGGCGTGTGGTGGGATCAGGCACGATCACAAGGTCCTCGCGGCGGTCGTCGAGATGATCCATCTGGCGACGCTGGTCCACGATGACGTCCTGGACGAGGCGGAGACGCGCCGGCACGTCGCGACCGTCAACGCCCGCTGGAACAACGAGACCAGCGTCCTGTTCGGGGACTACCTCTTTACGCATTCGTTTCACCTGGCGAGCAGCCTGGCCACGACCTACGGCTGCCGCTGCATCGGCCGCTCGACGAACATCGTCTGCGAGGGCGAGCTGTCGCAAATCAAGGAACGAGGCAACCTCGACCTGACCGAAGAGACCTACTTCAAGATCATCGACGGCAAGACGGCCGAACTGACCGCGCTGTGCGGGCATCTCGGGGCTCATTACGCCAACGCCGACGAGGCCACGACCGCCGCGATGGAACAGTACGGCCGGTCGCTCGGGCTGGCGTTTCAGATCGCCGACGATGTGCTCGACCTGATGGGGAACGAGAAGAAGACCGGCAAGACGCTGGGGAGCGACCTCGACAAGCAGAAGCTCACGCTGCCGCTGATCCGTCTGCTGGCCACGGCCTCGGAACCCGACGCGACCGAGATTCGCCGACTGCTCTCTCAACCCGACGACTCGACCCGCCAGCGCCTGACGCCGTACTTCGAGCGGAGCGATGCGTTCGAGTACACCAGTCGCCGCGCGCAAAGCCTCGCCCAGGAAGCCCGCCGCCAACTGGAGATCCTGCCCAACTCAACGGCCAGACGCATCCTCGCCGAGATCGCCGACTTCGCGGTCCAGCGGACGTTTTGAGGTCGCCTTGCCGCTCGGCGGCTGGATGGCACAGGTTGCCGTTTCGGCAACCTGTGTACCAACGGCAAAAGAGGCGATTGGGAAAGGCAACTATTGACTTGACTCATCACGGCGGTCGTTGATGAGTTTTTTCCGGACTTGGCACCACTTCATGGTGGGTGGAGTTGCCTCATTCTGGCTGCTTAGCGTTCGGCAACGATTGCCAGATTCCAGAACGGAATTTCAGCAAATTCGGCGCATTTTTTCGTATTTCTTTGACAGACTTGGCAATGAACCATGACTCTAGCGGATGTGTCACGACAATTGCACTGTTTCTCTGATGCGAAGCGGTAGCCTTAGCCGAAACGATTGAAGGACTTCGGGCTTCCAGCAATTCCAATCTTCGCATATCTGTTCGCGTGATTTGACTTTGCGACAGTCGCATGGAAAGATTGCGATTAGACCAGCCACCAACAACACGGGACTGGAGAACTACCACCATGACAGACAAACAAGTCCAGCAAGTTGACAAAGAACTCACGAAATTGACGTTGGAACAACTCCACGAATTCCTGACGCTCATCATGGACGCATCAGACGATGAGTTCAAAACAGCGCTTGCACGCAGAGTTGCCGCTGAGTACTTGAGGAAGGAAGTTAGCGGAAGGATTCTTGGAGATGTCTCCGAATTTCGCGAATGGTGTCGCTCAGCAATTGGCTCCTATTCGGAAAGATTGAGGAATGTCGACCGACAAACTTCCTTCAGAGCAGAGCACGGACAAGCTGGCGAACTTGTCACGAACGGAGCCTGAGGTCGATCCCGGCGAACATGCGGAGATCATTTCGCCAGACAAGAGCGACTCGCCTTCTACCCAACAAGTGGCTATGCGCTCCATTGAGCGCTTTTCGGCCATGATGATGCAGTCTGGGCCGGGTCGCGATCCTTTCGTGGAGAAAATGACGCCGGAACACGTCACGGCTGTCATTGCTGGCAAGGACAAGGACGGGGAGAGAAAGCACACAGAGGAACTGGCCAAGATCGGCAACCAGAAACTGTTCATCTGTGTTGGCGTCGTGTTTGTGCTGCTTCTGTGCGGACTCTTCCTCCATTACCAGCAGACCGACCACCTTGATGCCATCATTGGCGCCCTTGCGGGTCTGGCTGGAGGATTTGGTCTCGGCAGGGCATCGCAGGGCGACGATCACAAGGCGTGAGTCGTACATGGGCCAGTGCTAATCCCTCCGAGCTTCACGCTTGGCAGCTTTGTTGAGCCCACCCGCCGGATGCTGCTGAACGTCACAGCAGGTTGCTGGCCAATTCGGCGAGTTCGCTCCGTTCGCCCTTTTCCAGCGTAACGTGGGCGTACAGCGGCTGGCCGACCATGCGATGGATGAGGTAGCTCATCCCGTTCGATAGCGAGTCGAGATACGGGTGGTCGATCTGCTGGATGTCGCCGGTGAAGACGATCTTGGTCCCTTCGCCCGCGCGGGTGATGATCGTTTTGATTTCGTGCGGCGTCAGGTTTTGAGCCTCATCCACGATGAAGAAGACCCGCTGGAGACTGCGACCGCGGATGTAGGCCAGCGGCGTGACTTCCAGATGGTTGGCCTGGAGCAGGTCCTGGACCTTGGGGCCTCCCGCCAGATCACCCAGCGGGTGCTTCATGACGGCCATGTTGTCATAGAGCGGCTGCATGTAGGGGTCGAGTTTGGCTCCAATGTCGCCGGGCAGGAAACCGAGATCGCGATTGCTCAGCGGCACCGCGGGCCGCGCCAGCAGAATCTGTCGGTAGCGCGAGCGGCATTCCATCGCGGCGGCCAGTGCCAGCAGCGTCTTTCCCGAACCGGCCTTGCCCGTCAGTGAGACGAGTTTCAGGTTGTCGTTGAGCAACGCGCGCAGGGCAAACGATTGCTCGGCATTTCGCGGCGCGATGCCCGACGCCGACAGGCGGTCGATGCGGACGAACGACTTCTCGTCCGGGTTGTAGGTGGCGAGGACCGACTTCGAGCCGTTGCGCAGGATGAAGTTCTCATTCGCCATCGGATGAGCGACGCACGGCAGGTCGGCCGCCGGGACATGACCGCTGTTCGCGTAGAACTGGTTCACGACTTCCGACGGCAGATCGCCGATCAGTCGTTTGCCGGTGTACAGCTTGTCGAAGCTCTCGACCTTGTCGCTGCTGTAATCCTGCGCGGTGAGGCCGAACGACTTCGCCTTCATCCGCAGGTTGGTGTCCTTGGTGACCAGGATCACGGCTCGCGGCGCTTCGCTCTGTTGCAGCGTCAGGGCGACGTTGAGGATGCGATGGTCGGGCGAGTCGTTCAGAAACGCCTGCTTCATCCGTTCGCCCTGATCCGCTTCGAGAACCACCCGGATCGAACCGAGCCCGTCGCCGAGCGACGTTCCCTCGGCCGACAGCACGTCGCCGGTCAGCTCATCGACCCGGCGCAGGAACGACCGGGCCTGAAAGTTGAGGTCGTCGTTTCCCTTTTTGAAGCGGTCCAGTTCTTCGAGAACCGTGATCGGAACCGCGATGTCGTGCTCGTGAAAGTTTTGCAGGCATCCGGCGTCGTGCAGGATGACGTTGGTGTCGATGACGAACAACTTGGAACGTGTACGCGGGGCTTCCAACGACATGCGATCCTCCTTGACGGGCGACAGAGATCGATCAGCCGCGCCGGAGTCCGATCCGGCGGGCGGCACACTATCCGCGAACCGAATCGCGGGTCAACGGCCACACGTGTCGAGAGGACAGCGTGCGGGAAGTTCTCTTCGATTCTTAACAAACGGCGGATGGCCTCCCGAATGAATGAACGCACGCCTGACTCCCATAACGACGGCAGCCCGATCCCCTTCCGGGAACCGGGCTGTCGCGCCGCGTGGGAATGTCGAGTCTCGTGCATCAGGGGTTGCTCAATCGGGATCGTAGAGGGGGCCGGCGATGCGGATGGGTCTGATGTCGACGCGAATGTTCAAGACGGTGTAGTCGTCTCCGCCAAAGGCCTCGGTGTACCAGGCCACGCTGTCGTCGTCGCGCGTGAACTTGAACTCGAAACCGTCGACCGACTGCTTGCGAGCCGCCGCACCGTCGAAGGCCAGCCCGATCGCCTCGCCATGAATGCTCTCCATCAGCTTGCACATCAAATCGACCACGGTCGTATTGCCGAGGATGTCGTTGCAGAACAGGGGCCGTTTGAGTTCCGGCCGGAAGTCGGGAGACTTCGGGTCGATCTTCTCGTCCCCCAGCTTTTCATCGGACGGGATGACTTCGAGGGTCTTCAGGTCGAAGCGGTCTCCGCGGTCGAGGTACGTCAGCCGGACGTTCTTGAGATTGAAGCCCTTCGCGTCGGGATCGTGCTCGGCGTGCGACAGGTCCATCACGAGCGCCCCCTTGTAGCCGATGACCCTCACATCCTTGCCGTTCTTCACGATGACGGCCGAGTTCTCATCGACACCGATGCCATACTTGAAGCCCTGATCGTGCATCGCGACCAGTGTGCGGGCAAAACGGCCCCGCACGAGGCAATGCTGATCGACGAACCATTCTCCGTCGAGGAAGCCCAGCCCCTTGTCGATCTCCTTGCCAATGCGCACTCCGCGCAGCATGGTCTCCAACACGGAATCGGCATCGCGGTACATGACGCGGCTCATCACGGCCGCCCCCGCGCTGGTCCCGGCGATGACGCCCCCCTTGCGGTAGACGTCCCAGATGGCTTCGAGCATCGGCGTGTGTCCCCCCTCGGGGGTGTACAGCGCCTTGACGATGCGATCCTGTTCGCCACCGATCAGGAAGATGCCGGTCGAGCCCCGGACCTCCGCGACCAACTCGGGATCGGACACCGCCTCTTGCGGCGATGTCGGCACCTTGCGCCAGGCCACGGGAACGAGAAAGGCGTCGGCACCCGCCTTGTTCAGGGCCGAAATCACCTGTCCGCCGTTGCGCACCGGATCGCCGCTGGCCGTCGGAAAGACCGCAATCCGCGAGCCCGGTCCGCCCGCGAGTTCCACGATGTTGTCCCAGTACTCGCGCTGGTCGAAGCGTTCGGAACCGCCGATGATGACCAGCGACCCGCTGGTCACGACTTCCGGTGCCGACGGTTCCTGCGCGGAAAGAATCTCACCGGCCGGGACGACGGTGAACGTCATCCCGAGGGCACCCAGCAGGGCAAGACCGGCAAACACAACACGACGCATGGTACTCATCCTTGAGAATCCGGCCCGACCGACTCCGTTCGGGCGACGACTATATGCGACATCCGCCCGAAAACGGCAAGGGCAATTGGTCAGCGACCGCCTCGCGAGCCGTCGCTCGCCGCACGTGGCCGACATCGGAACCCCCTTCTCGGTTGCAGATTACTACGCGAAATAACTGTCGCGAACAATTCTCGTACCGAGGGACGCTGAAGTCGAGGGTTGTGACATTTTGACAGAGACCCGTCTGGCGAAGAACTCTCGGCGAATGTAGTCGCTCGACCGGGGTGATCAAACCGATGCGGCCGAGTCGCCTGCTGACGACTCGGCCGCTGAATGACTTCATTTGCCGAACACTTTGGTCCGGCTTGATGCTTTGTCTCTGTTGATGGGAGTTGGGACGAACGTGTCCTTGCTAGTTCACGATTCTGGCAAGTCTCGCTCGTTCCGGCTTCGGTTTCCCGACAACGGGTGACTCGTCACCAAACGAGGTCGGCTGCTGGAGCGGGGGGGATCGGTGCGTACTGAGCCGACATGGGAGCGTAATAGGCTGGCAGGGCGTGCATCCCGCCAACGCCCTGAACTCCGTAGGCACCGACGCCTTGGAACGGCATCGTGGGACCAGTCACTCCGTAAACCGAACCAGAGTCGTAGACGGGATCGAAGCCCATCGACGAGCCGTAACCGACGAAGCCTGGTCCAGCACACGCGGGTTGGAAGCACGAAGGGCTGCCACACATCGGAGCCGAGCAACCCCACATCGGCATGGAACAACCGGGCCCGGAACACGCCGACGACATCATCGGTGACGTCACGGACATCGGACCCGAGCAACTCGGACCCCAGCAGCCTGGTCCGGCGCAGCTCGAGCGGAACATCCGCAGATGCCGAAAGCCGGCGGTCGCCTCGTAACCCAACGAACTCAAGCCCACCACGGCCGTCAGCACGACCACTCGCATTGCAAACGTCTTCATCGCGCGGTCCCTCTCAAAGTCCCAGATCGAACACGCACCAGTGCAGTGTCGAGTCGAGACTACTGAGGGCCGAAGCGCTCGCAACGGCAATTCGATCGGGACCGCGCGAAGTCGTCCCGCGGGAGCGGCGAGTCTGTCGGTCGTAGGGATTGCACGGCGATTGCGGCACGGCTGCCGGCTCAAATTACGACCGCGGGCTCTCGGAGGCCGAGCCGTGTGGAACCCAGCGGACGCTCGCCCCCTGTTCGGCCGCCTCGCGCACGGACTCCACCGTCGGAGGCGGATTCGTCCCGAGCGGCAGTTCGGCCGAACGACGCTTCTTGCCGATGCGATAGACCCGGTTGGGATCGGTCTTGTCGCGTGAGGCGAGCCAGAAACGAATCCAACGCCTGGCAATCTGTGTGTCTCGCGGGACGGCCAGCGAAATGAGAAACAGAACCAGCCCACCAAACAGGCTGCCCCAGACGAGAAGCGGCCTCGTCGGTTGATCGACCACGGCCAGGATGATGAACCCGCATGAGCCCGCCCCCGCCACCACGACAAATGCCGCTGCCAGCCAGGTGACTGCCTGTCGACCCGGTTCGGGATTTCGTCGAAAGGCCATTGGTCGCTCCACGCCTGCGTCCTGTTCCCTCGATCCGCCACGGCGGGATTCTAATCCAGCAGGCGGCGAGACCCAAGTCGGACTTTCGTGCCGGCCGAACGCGCAGCGGTTCGCAGCCCGTGTCCGACGCGACTATACTTCGCGCCCCAAACGCCTCCTCTCCTGACAAGGTTGCCCGATGCCGCGCGTTGGTTTGTTTGTTCCCTGTTATGTCGATCAGCTTTATCCGCAGGTCGCGATGGCGACGCTGGAGCTGCTCGAACGCTACGGCTGTGAGGTCGAGTTCCCTCCCGCACAGACCTGCTGCGGTCAGCCGATGGCCAACACCGGTTGCACCAACGACGCGAAGCCGCTCGCCGAGAAGTTCCTGTCGATCTTCCAAGACTACGAGTACGTCGTCTGCCCGTCGGGAAGCTGCACCGCGATGGTGACGCATCACTACGAGGAACTGCTCCACGGCAACCCGGCTTACGAGTCGCTTCGCAAGAAGACGTTTGAGCTGTGCGAATTCCTGGTCGATGTGCTGAAGATCGAGAAGGTCGAGGGCCGCTTTCCGTACCGGGTTGGCCTGCACAACAGTTGCCACGGCCTGCGCGAACTGCGTCTCGGCTCGGGCAGCGAGCGGATGATTCCCGCATTCAACAAGGCCGGCCAACTGCTGTCGGGGCTGGAGGGCATCGAACTCGTCCCGCTGAAGAGACCGGACGAATGTTGCGGCTTCGGCGGCACGTTCGCGGTCGCCGAGGAAGCGGTCTCGTGCATGATGGGCCTCGACCGCATCCACGATCACGAACAGGCCGGAGCCGAAGTCATGACGGCCGGCGACATGTCATGCCTGATGCACATGTACGGCCTCATCCACCGACAGAAGAAGCCGATTCAAGTCATGCACGTCGCCGAGATTCTGGCGGGACGACAGCCGACTGCATCGACGACCAATGGAAAGTGACGCCGTGACACAGACGCTGACTCATCACGAACATCCTGAGAATGCCACCGCCTTTGTGGCGAATGACGCCCGTGCGCACTGGCACGATCAGTCGCTGTGGTTTGTCCGCTCGAAGCGGGACAAGGCGGCGGCGACGTTGCCCGAGTGGGAAGAGTTGCGGGCGCGGGCTTCTGCCATCAAGCAGCACACGATGTCGCGGCTGGGCGATTACCTCGAACAGTTCGAGCGGAACGCCACGAAACTGGGGGCCATCGTTCACTGGGCGCGTACGCCGGCCGAGCACAATCAGATCGTGCTGTCGATCCTGCAGCAGCATGGCGTGAAGAAGCTGGTGAAGAGCAAGTCGATGCTCACCGAGGAGTGTCATCTCAACCCGTTCCTCGAACGGAACGGGATCGAGGTCACCGACACGGACCTCGGCGAGTGGATCGTGCAGCTTCTCGGACAGCCGCCGTCTCACATCGTCATGCCGGCGATCCACATCAAGCGGGAAGAGATCGGCGAACTGTTCCACAAACACATCGGCACCGAGAAGGGGGCGACCGATCCCCCGTACCTGGTCGATGCCGCGCGCGATGAGTTGCGACGCAAGTTCGTGCAGGCCGACGCGGGGATCACCGGTGTGAACTTCGCCATCGCCGAGACCGGCGGCTTCGTCGTCTGCACCAACGAGGGGAATGCGGACCTCGGCGTGAGTCTCCCCAAACTGCACATCGCCTGCATGGGGATCGAGAAGCTGATCCCGCGGGCCGCCGATCTGGGCGTCTTCCTGCGACTGCTCGCTCGATCGGCGACGGGGCAGCCGATCACCACGTACTCGTCCCACTTCCACGGTCCGCTGGCCGGAGGCGAACTGCACATTGTCCTCGTCGATGATGGCCGCAGCGAGATTCTCGGCTCGCCCGAGTTCCGCCGGTCGCTGAACTGCATCCGCTGCGGCGCGTGCATGAACACGTGCCCGGTCTATCGCCGCAGCGGAGGCCACAGCTACGAGACCACGGTGCCGGGCCCGATCGGCTCGATCCTCGCACCCTCTCGCGACGCGAAGGCGCACAAAAGCCTGCCGTTCGCGTGCAGCCTGTGCGGCTCGTGCAGCGACGTCTGTCCGGTGAAGATCGATCTCCACACGCAACTGCTCACCTGGCGGCGCGAGATCGCCGTAAGGGGCCTGCTCCCCTGGCGAAAACGCCTCAGCATGAAGTTTGCGAGAATCCTGCTCGGCAACACGTGGCTCTTCACCACGGCTGGCCGCATCGGCCGCTGGCTCCTCCCGAAGCTGCCGCGCTTCCTGGTCTACAACCGCCTCAACCCGTGGGGCAAGCAGCGCGAACTGCCTCCCATGCCGAAGCAAAGTTTTCGCGAGCTCTATCGCCAGAGAAAGCGGTCGTAGCCCGGGCTGCCAGCCCGGAACTTTCTCATTTTCTGTCGAATCTACAGGCTGCCGAACCGGTCTCGTCAGTCGCGCCGGCCATCGTTAGAGTGAACGACGAAGAGGCCATAGCCATGAAGTCGTCTCGTCATACTTCCACCGTGAAGGTACAGTTTGCCTTGAATGACGGCACCGGAATGAGGAGAGAATCATGTCCGCAGAGACCGTTCAGGCACCGCTGACCAAGGCCGACATTGCCGAAGCCAAACGCATTTGGGAGCAGTACCAGCGGGTGCATGACCTAACCGGCAAGCAGGGGCATGCTGCGGGAATTGATCCCAGGACGGGTGAGGTTTGGATTGAAGAGGACATCGTGGACCTCATCCTGTTGCGAAAGTCGCAAGGGCAGACGAGCCCGCTGTTCTTCGAGCGGGTCGGAGCCGAGACGTTCTACACGAAAGGATGGCGTGCGTGATCGAAGGGCAGATCAACGAACACGGCACGCCGCTCATCCCGTTACGACTCGCCGATCAGGACTGGCTGGCGATCGTCGATACGGGATTCAACGGCGGTTTGGAACTTCCTGCGGCGCTCGCGGACGTTCTCAACGCCGAGTCTTTTGGGAAAGTGGAATCGCGGCTCGCGGCGGGTATTGTCGTGTCTGAGGAAGTCTTTCTGGTGGAACTCGATTTCGACGGGCGTCGCGAGTTCACGCCGGCTACGTTTGCGGCAGTCCGTCACGTCCTGATTGGGACTCGTCTCATGCGACGCCACCGCCTCGAGCTCGACTTTCCCGCACGCACCGTTCGACTGGAACGAGTTCCCTGAAACGGGTGAACTCGGTTGGCCGCTAGTCACGTCAGAGAAGGCAAGGACGCTTATGACCATCTCCACCCATCGCACGCTGCCTCCCGAACTGCGGGAGATTCAGATCAAGACCGAGGAGATTGCGCGCGGCTACGGCCTCGATTTCTTCGAGACCATCTTCGAGATGCTCGATCTCGAAGAGTTGTGCATGTTCGCGGCCTACGGCGGCTTCCCCGTGCGCTATCCGCACTGGCGGTTCGGGGCCGAGTACGACGAGCTGATCAAGACGCACATGTACGGCCTGCAGCGCATCTACGAGATGGTCATCAACACCGACCCGTGCTACGCGTACCTGCTCAACACGAACCTGCTCGTCGATCAGAAGCTGGTGATCGCCCACGTTTACGGGCACTGCGACTTCTTCAAGAACAACGCCTGGTTCAGCCAGACAAACCGGAAGATGCTCGACCAGATGGCGAATCACGCCACGCGGATCAGCCAGTACGTCGATCGCTTCGGCTACGAGAAGGTCGAGGAGTTCATCGACGCCTGTCTGTCGCTGGAAGACCTGATCGACATGCACTCGATGCACATCAAGCGCGCCCCCGACGTCCAGCCGCTCCCGCACGCCGCGCTCCTCCGCGAGGACGACTTCGAGTACATGCAATCCGGGCGGCTGCCGTCCAAGGGCTACATGGACTCGTTCATCAATCCGCCCGAGGTGCTCGAACAGGAGGCGCGCGACAAGAAGCAGAAGGAGGAGGATCGCGAGAAGAAACGGTCCTTCCCGGACGAGCCGCAGCGCGACGTGCTGCTCTTCCTGCTGGAACACGCTCCCCTGCGAGACTGGCAGCACGACATCCTGGCCATCATCCGCGATGAGGCCTACTACTTCGCACCGCAGGGCCAGACGAAGATCATGAACGAGGGCTGGGCCAGCTACTGGCACACGACGATCATGACCAGGCACAGCCTGACGGATTCCGAAGTGATCGACTACGCCGACCACCACAGCGGCACGGTCGCGATGAGTCCCCAGCGGATCAACCCCTACAAGATCGGCATCGAACTCTACCGCGACATCGAAGAGCGCTGGAACAAGGGTCAGTTCGGACCCGAATGGAATGAGTGCGACGATCCCCGCGCGAAAGCCAAATGGGACAAGCAACTCGGCCTCGGGCGGCAGAAGATCTTCGAGGTTCGCCGCATCCACAACGACGTCACGTTCATCGACACCTTCCTGACGCCCGAGTTCTGTGCGAAGCACAAGATGTTCTCGTTCGCCTTCAACGAGAACAGCGAGAACTACGAAATCGCCTCGCGCCAATTCGAGCAGATCAAGCAGCAGCTTCTGAACAGCCTGACCAATCACAGCCGCCCGTTCATCTACGTCGTCGATGCCAACCACCGCAACCGCGGCGAGCTGTACCTGCTCCACAAATACATGGGGATCGAACTGAAGCAGGATTACGCGCAGGACTCGCTCCGCAATCTGCACATGCTCTGGCAGCGCCCGGTCCACATCGAGACGGTCATCGACGACAAACCGGCCGTGATCTCCTTCGACGGCACGAGCCACACGACGAAGGCCAAGTGAGCGATGAGCGAACCACAGAGTGACGCCAAACCGAGCGGCCACGTTGGCTCGGATACCTCACCATCGAATCCGTCTCCGCGACTTTGGTCTGACATCGCAGCCAATGTTTGTCCGGTGTTTGGCTGTCTCGGTTGGATCGGTCTCGCGCTGGTGCTCGATCCCTGCGATCAGTCGGAGCAGTTGGCACGGGGCTTTGCGGCACTGGTGAATCTCATCCTGCTCGGCGTCATCGGCGGAACGTCCACGGTTTTGCTGCTGCTGGGTCTGTGCGGGTCGCGCGGAACGGTGAAGCGATCGGGTTTTCGAGCGACTCGATTGGGAAAAAATGCAGCGAAGGTGGGACTGGCGATCGGAGCCATCGTGTTGATGCTGCACCTGTCGAACTTGTTGCGGTATCTCCACTGAGGCGTTCGGATGATGGATCAGGTTGATCATCGGGTCCGTCTCATTCGCATCGCGTCTGTTGTCGTGCTGACTCTTGGTTTCCTGGGCGGCCTCGCCATCGGACGAGTCGGCGTGCGTCAGACGTGGGAGGCGTGGCAATCGACGGCGTGGGCGACGGTCCCCGGATTCATTCTCGATTCCGACACCACGTTCGACACGGTGAAATCCGGCTCAAGGCCCGACGATCCCGTTCAGCGAAGCAGGGGCGTTCGGCAGGAGAAGGCCAAGGATGTCTGGACCAACCGGCTGACATACTCGTTTGAATTCGAAGGCCGTCGGGTTGAAGGCCACCGGATCGCCGTGGCAGACGTAGCAACGGACAATCACACGGAAGCCCGTCAAGTCGCGGATCGCTACGCTGTGGGAACGCCAGTCACCGTGCATGTTCATCCAACCGATCCGACTCGGTCCGTCCTCGAACCCGGCATCACATTCGGAGCTGTCGGTCCGATCATCATCGGCGCGGTCCTCTGCTTTTGCATGGCCGCTTCGGCGCGCTGGATCATGTCGAAATACCTCGTCTCGTTGGTCGAGGGCTTCAGCAAGCCTCCCGGCTCGTACTTCGTGGGCGAAGACGGACGGCTTGCACCGCTGAAGCGAAAGGGTCAACAGCAGAAAGAGCAAGACGGGAAGGACTCGCGCGGCTCAACGTGAGTCGAGTGTGGTTTATGCCGCTCAGTCCTCGGACTCGCGGAGTTCGATCACCCACTTGTCGCCGTTCTTGTCGTTCTTCCGTTCCTGATACGTCCCCATCCAGACTCCGGGGCGATCCTTCTTCGGCCAGACGATGACGATGCCCTGTAGCGGGAAGTCCTTGGCTTCGATCACCAGTTTGGTTTTGCCATCGTTGGTCTTGGTCACGTCGCCGACACGCCGTCCTTTGGCGCTGGGAACGGTGATGGACTTTCCTTTCGAGTTGTCTTTGGAATTGCCCTCCGCCTTGCCTTCGTCTTTGTTGTTTTTGCGAAGTCCGGGCAACGGTCGGCCGGGCAGTTCGATCTGTTTGTCGGCCTCGAAGACCCCCTTCTCTTCGATCCGGAACCGACCTTCGAGGACAATCTCCTTTTCCTCGGTCTCCTTGTCGCCCTTCCCTTTGCGCGTGGCACGGTATTGCCAGATGGTTCCTTCGAGATCGTCGTTGGGTCGTCGAGTCGTCGTACTCTTCTCGATGCGCGACTTGATCGCCGGCTGGGCGTCGGCCAGGCCCGTTCTGAGCAGCAAGCAACCAAACAGGACGATCACCATGGGAACGAACGTGGTTTGTTTCATTGGGAGTCTCCGGTGCCGGAAGTGGAACGAGCGGCAATCGTGTCGTTGCTCTTTTCGATCAGATCGTGAGCTTTCGGGTGCAATAAGAACACCCGATCGGACGATTCGGATCGACGGGATTTGCTCGCCATACTCCAGTTCTCCGGTGATCGAGCATAGAATGCGAAGGTCGATCTGCTGGAGCCGACTGTTCCGACGCGATAAAGGATTGCCGATGTCCC
Organism: Schlesneria sp.; assembly: GCA_031412755.1. Classification (GTDB taxonomy): domain Bacteria; phylum Planctomycetota; class Planctomycetia; order Planctomycetales; family Planctomycetaceae; genus Schlesneria. Next base: position 20,799 of record JANODP010000140.1, read on the forward strand.
TGAGTCTCGATCTTGCCTCCGCATTGATGCCGCTCATCGGGCAGACGTTTGTGCCTCCGAAGACCGTCCACGTGTCCGATGGAAGTGGCGTGACGCTGTCGGTTGATCTGTTGAGCGTCGAATCGCTGGGGGTCTCGTGCGAGGAATTGCGGCTGGACGTGCCGTCGCTCGGCGCGGCGACTCTGGACGTGCTCAAGCAGTGGGGCGACGGGCTCTGCCAGCGGATCACGTACCTGCTCGAAAACCTCGGGCCGCTGGAGTACGACGCGCAGGGGAACCAGGTGCTGATTCGATCGACCCCGCCGGATCAGGCCGCTCCCGGCACGACCAAGTATTACGAGATCCAGCTCTCGTCCCACGGAGCGGGTCGGTTTTCGCTCAGGCGCTTTCGCAACGATGCCTCCAACCCCGGCCGCGTTCCCGTCCCGATCCAGATCACGCACGAGCAGCTTGCCAAACTGGTCAACGATCTGACCGCGACCGTTCCAGCGCAGCCGTGAAGACCGTTGAATTCCACTGGAGTCGATCATGTCCGCTCGCGAACTGTTCGTGGTGCTCATCAGAATCCTCGGACTCTACGTCCTCTCCGGAAATGCCCTGTACTACTGGTTGGCAGTTCTGTCCGAACGGATCGTGAACACGGAGCGTCCGGATCGCGATACGTTCACGTTTCAGTTGGTCTACGCTCTGGCACATACGGTGGTCGGCCTATACTTCTTGATCTGCGCCGAGCACGTCGCCAGATTCTCTGAAGTGACGCGCAGACCTGCCGCGGCGGACGAATCGGATCAGAGTCCGCAGCCCACTGATGAGCCCCGAGCCTGACGGCGACATTCCTCGCGCAACCGTGATCGTCGCTGCGGCGACGTGGCTTTCGAGACGGGATTCATGCCGCTCATTCAATCTTCTGACTCACCGGTTGTGTTGCGGTTGAACCGCGATCTGGCGCGGACGATCAAGCGCGGACATCCGTGGGTGTATGCCGACGCGCTGCGCGAGTTGCCTCGCGCGGGCGGCGGCTCGCCGGCGGTGTTGCTCGACAATCGGAAGGGGCAGCCGGTGGCGGCGGGCTTCTACGATCCGGCCTCTCCGCTGGCGTTCCGGGTCTGTGACGCCGATGGCGACGCGAAGCTCGACGATCGCTGGGCCGAGCGTCGGTTGCGCGAGGCCCTCGCGCTGCGACGCGGCTTGTTCGACGAGGGGACGACCGGCTATCGGCTGCTCAACGGCGAAGGGGACGGCGTGCCGGGACTGGTGGTCGATGTCTATGGTGACGCGGCAGTGATGAAGCTCGATGGGGCCGGGCCGTGCGGATTCTGGGACGCGCCCGGGATCGCGGCCTGGCTGGCCGAATCGCTGACGCTCAAGTCGGTCTACGAACGGAGGAAGGAACGCGGCCGCGAAGGCCGCGCGTTGGTTGGCCCCGTGCCGAAGGAACCGGTTCACTTTCTGGAACACGGGCTGAAGTTCACGGCCGACATCGTGAAAGGGCAGAAGACGGGGTTCTTTCTCGACCAGCGGGACAATCGCCACCTGATTCGGCAACTGGCGCAAGGTCGCTCGGTGCTGAACCTGTTCGCGTACACGGGAGGCTTCTCGGTCGCGGCGGGATGTGGCGGCGCGAGGCAGGTGACGACGGTCGATCTCGCCCAGCCGGCCATGGATGTGGCGGTCGAACACTGGCGACATAACGAGCTGCCCGAGTCGGCTCACGAAGCGATCGCGACCGACGCCTTCGAGTTCCTGGATGAGGCGGCTCGTCGCAAGCGGCGGTGGGACATCGTCGTCGTCGATCCGCCGTCGTTCGCCCCGAATCAGGAGTCGGTCGCCAAGGCGAAACAGGCGTACCAGACGCTGATCGCCGGCGGAGCGCGCGTCACGGCGAAGGGGGGTCTGCTGGCAGCGGCCTCGTGTTCAAGTCACATCGACCTGTCGATGTTTCTCGCGCTGTGCGAGGAGGGTGTATCGGAAGCCCGCCGCCGCGCGACGGTCCTCGGCATCCACGGGCAACCCGCCGATCATCCGACGCCGCTCGTGTTGCCCGAGTTTCGGTATCTGAAGTTCGTGCTGATGCGCGTCGAGTGACTGGCACTCAAGCGCCGGGCACGCGGACGATCAAAACGAAAACGACCCCGCGCTCGTGAGCGCGAAGCCGTTTTCAATTTCCAACTGTCCTGGTCCGGCCTGGCAGGTCGGGGATCCGAACGCAGGGAACTCAATCAGTCACGGTAGTCAACGCACACTCTTCCGCGGCCCGAGGTGACGATGATTTCGTACTTGCCGTAGTCGAAACAAACCCGGTCACCGCAGCGCGTCACCTTGACGCACGGGCAGCCGCACTGAGGGACGCAAATCTGGACGTTGACGCAGGGCGTCGGGCAGCAGGCCGACTTGCAGGCACAGGGATCGGGGATCTGCACGATGACCGGCTTGGCACACGGGGCGATGTTCCGCTCGCGGCAATACCGCACGTTCTGGTAGAGCTCGACTGTGGCGGGCATCACCGGCATGGCCGTGACCGGGCCGCTGTACTGAACCTCGGGGACAGGTGACAACGGCGCTGGCATCGGCAGATCGACCTGACTCAACAGCGTCGGGCTGTTCTGCAACAGGCTGATCAGACGGACGGGCTGTCGTTCCGCACCATTCGATGCGTCGGCCATGACGGCCATTCCCAACAGGGCACAAGCAAGAATCTTTCTCATCGTCGTTTCCTTCCGAGAGGCGCCGCATTCGCGTCATTGCGAGATGCTGCCAACCACACTTCGATATCCAGAAGCCGTCCTGGCTGACCTCCGTGGTCAACCTCTTCGGCCTCACAGTGAACATAGATCACGAACCATAATTGTCAGGGAGCCGTTTGGCGTTCTTTGACAAAACCGACCCGCTCCCGTTTTGCAGTTGAGTGGTACGAATAGTGGGTGAACCTTGCCGAGACAAGGGACGGGCGGAAAATTCTTCCCAGTCTTCCCAAAATTGCGGAAAGTTCGTGGCATGAGTGTCATCTGATTCGTCGTTCGGTGCAGAGTTGCAATAGTCGCTCGATCAGAACGTCATTGCGGACCTGAGCCAACGGAACCATAATCCCCCGCGATCCGTCGAATCGCGAGAAAATCTCCGGCGCCCGATTTTCCGGGTGAAACGATCGTTCCAACCGAAGGAGAGAGTGACATGTTGAGTTTCGGAAACAACGGTCGTTGCCATACGGCATCATGTGGAATGGCGATTGTCGGGTTGGTCTTGTTCTCGATGGCCGTGGGCTGCGGAGGGGGCGGAAAGCCTGCCGCGCAATCCACCGGAGCGAAAGAGGCCTCTCCACCAAAGTCGGTTTCCAAATCGGAAGAGAAGGAACCGAGCCGCTCGGCGGATGACGGCGCGATGGCTTTAAAGTCTGCATCGAGTGGCGGTGTACGGAAGAGCAGTCGCGGCATTCCGTACGACGCCTTCTTTGACGATCCCTTGGGCGAGGCGAACAAAGCAGCGGTTGTTCCCGCAGCGGTAGCCAATGCCAAACCCGATGCCAATGCGGGCGAACCTGCCGCCAAGCCTGCAACCGATGTTGCGAAGCCCGCTGCAGGCGGAGGCAGTACTGCGTGGGCCGACTTCATTTCCATTGATGTCATTCAGGCCGAGACGAAGACGGTGCGGAACGATCTCACGGCGTGGATGAAGGGACCGGGGGATTTCAACAAGAAGTGCAAAGAGATTAGCTGGGAAGCCGCGCTGTTGGCCGGTCTCGCCGGGATCGCGATCGAACACAGTGAAGCGGCCAGTTGGAAGGCCAACGCGCACTACGTTCGTGATTTCAGTTCCGAATTGTCCAGTGCCGCCGAGGGGCCCGGCAAGGAATTCTACGACAAGTCGAAAGTGCCCTATGAAAAGTTGACGGCTGTGTTCGGTGGCTCCATTCCCGCTGATGCAGGAGTGGTTCCTGCCAAGCGTCCGTTCCACGAGACGTCAGAGCGCGGCGGTGTGATGCAGCGCATCGAGAAGGCTTCCGAGTGGCTCCGCCTGAACATCAACACCGAGGCCAAATTGAAGTCGGAACTGGAGACCATTCAACACGAAACAATGCTGATCGCGGCGCTGGGGAAAATGACGTCGCTGGCAGGCTATGACGGCACCGAAGAGGCCGATTACCAGAAATATGCCGCCGATCTGATTGCGGGTGGCCAAGAGGCGGGAGCAGCCGCGAAGGATCAGAATTACAAACAGTTCACCGACTCCATCAACAAGATCGTAAAATCTTGCACGGAGTGCCACCCGAAGTATCGGGGACAGTAATTGGCGGCGGACAGATCTGAATGTTCTGAATGTGCGCGAGCGAACATCATCCAACTCCATCGAGTCAAACCCATGACGATGTCTCCTGCCCGAGGCGGTGGTTACACAGTTCTGCCGTTGGTCTTGATCGCACTGCTGGCGGCCGGGCAGCCAGCGGCCCGGGCCGACGTGTTCGAGTTAAAGACCGGCAACAAGATCGAAGGGGATGTGCTCAAGCAGCAGGGAGATGTGTTGTTCGTCGATATCGGGATCGAGGTGGTCAAGCTCCCGCTGTCGCAGATCAAGACGCGCACGGCGTCGAAGGAGTCGGCGAACGTGCCGGTTGAGGTCCACAAACACAAGCTCTATCGCACGGCCGAACTGCCTCGCCGGAGTGTTAAGGACTTGACGGAGAAGTTTGGCGAGGGGGTGGTGCTGATTCAAACGCCCGGCGGACTCGGGTCGGGATTCATCGTCAACGAGAGCGGTTTCTGCGTGACGAACTGTCACGTGATCGAGAAGGAGACGCGCATCTCGGCGACGATTTTCCATCGCGGTCCCCAGGGTGAGTTCAATCGCCGCCGGGTGGACGACGTGCGGATCGTCGCCTTGAATCCGTTCTTCGATCTCGCCCTGCTGCAGATCCCGGCGCAGAAGGATCTGGCGTTCAAGCCGGTCTTTCTGGCGGCCGAGGAAGACCTGCAAGAGGGGGACGAAGTCTTCGCCATCGGCAACCCGCTCGGGTTGGAGCGGTCCGTGTCGCAGGGGATCATCGGGACGAAGAACCGCAATTTCAAAGGACAGGTCTATATTCAGACGACGGCCGAGATCAATCCCGGCAACAGTGGCGGACCGTTGTTCAACTCGCGCGGCGAGGTGATCGGCGTGACGAACATGAAGTTGCTGTTCGCGGAGGGCCTCGGGTTTGCCATTCCGTCGCCGTACCTGAAGTTGTTCCTCGACAATCACGAGGCGTTCGCGTTCGACCGCAACAACCCGAATTCGGGCTTCCGGTATCTCGATCCGCCGCGTCGCAAGACCGCCGGCGCGAAGCCCGAATGATTCGGGTGTCGCCTTTCGAAACGGCGCCGGTCCGGGACGAGTATTCAGTTCGCGGCCCGCGCGCGGAGCGAATGGCCGTTCGCGCGAACGAGTGCCGGAAGCGGAGCACGATTGTCTCGGGAAAGCGAACTCGCCAAGATATGCCTCGATTCGGCCACGCGCTGGCTGCGCTTCACCTCTGTACGGAACCGTTGGGCACACGACGACGAATCGTTGGGTTCCGTTTTCACTCGCAAGACCTTTCGATTAGGGACGGGATTTATTCATGAGACGACTGTGGTTGGGGACCGCTGCTGTAATGTTGTGCCTGGTGCAGGCGTTGGCGGGCGGACCGATCGCCTGCGCCGCCGAGGATGCCATCGGCGAGAAGCTGTTGCCGAAGGACACGCTGGTGTTCTTCACGATTCCCGATGTGTCTGAATTCAAGGAACAGTTTGACAAGTCGAGTTCGGGCGCGATGTTCCGCGATGCCGAATTCCAACCGTTTCTCGACGATGTGAAGAAGAAGGTCGAGGAACTGTCGCAGAAGGTGCAGGACGAGCTGGGTGTGTCGATCGACGACCTGCTCGAACTCCCCGACGGTGAGATCACGATCGCCGTGATGGAGAAGCCGGCGCGGAAGCTGTCGGTGGTGCTGATGGTGGACTATGGCGACAGCAAGGAGACGGTGGACAAGCTGCTCAAGAAGATGCACGAAGCCCTCGAAAGCGAAGCCGAACTCTCGAAGGAAGACGTGGACGATGTCGAGGTCAACGTCTTCACCTTCAAAGACTCTCCGGCGGAGAACCCGTTCAAGACGCTCGCCTACTTCAACAACGAGTCGTACCTCGTGTTCGGCTCGGAAGTCGCCGCGCTCAAGGAGGTGCTGGACCGCTGGGACGGTGACAGCGACGACACGCTGGCCGACAACGACGTTTTCAAATACTGCATGGATCGTTGCAAGGACGAGTCGGGCCAGCCGACGATGAAGTTCTTCGTCAATCCCATCGGCCTGGTTCAGTCGGGCCTCAACATGGCACAGTCCATTCAACCGCAGGCGGGATTGGTGTCACCGTTTCTGCCGATGATCGGCATCGACAAATTGAAGGGCTGGGGCGGCGCGTCGTACGTGAACACCGGCGACTTCGACTCCGTCTCCAAGTCGTTCATCTATGCCGATTCGCCGGCGGGTGTGTTGAACGTGTTTCAGTTTCCCGCCACGGAGATCGCCCCGCCCAAGTGGGTTTCTTCGGACGCCGGCATGTACTTCGGCGGCAACTGGAATGTCGTCGGAGCCTTTCTGGCGATCGAGGGATTGGTCGATCAGTTCTCGGGATTCATCGGGGAGAAGCGCGGCGCGCTGGCGCGATGGATGGACAAAGTCGCGAACGACGGTCCCGGCATCCATCCGAAGAAGGATGTGCTCGATCTGCTCGACGGCAAGTTCCATGTCGTGCAGGGAATCGAGGCGGGCGAGGGCGATGAGCCGCCGGTCCAAAAGTTCTTTGTGGCGCTCGCCGTGAAAGACGGAGCCAAGGCGAAGAAGATGCTGGCGACGGTGGCGAAGTCGGACGGATCGCCGGTCGAGTCGCGCGAGTTCAACGGCGAAACCATTTATGAAATCGATGTGCCGGGAGGCGATCAGAAGATGTCGTTCGCGGTGGCCGAAGGACATCTGGTCGTGACGAACGACACGGTGATGCTCGAAGGCATGCTGCGATCCAGCGCTGTGTCGCCATTGGCGGACTCGGCGGCCTACAAGAAGATTGCCAGGCACTTCCCGGCGAAGGCTTCGATGATCTCGTTCCAGAAGTCCGACGCGCAGTTCAAGGCGCTGTACGAGATGATGAAGAACGGCGAGAACCAGCAGTTCTTTGAAGGGGTCGACCTGCAGAAGCTTCCTCCGTTTGAAGTCTTGCAGAAGTACCTGCGGGCCAGCGGCTCGTACACCGTCCCCGACAAGAAGGGGGCCATGATGGTCGGCTTCCAGTTGAAAGAGGGCGACAAGTAACGGCCTTGTCGTCGTGGACTGTTCGTTGTCTGGAAGCCCGGTGCCGATATGGCCCGGGCTTCCGTCATGTCAGGGGAAGACGAAACCTTCCTGACAGGCCGGGGTTCAATCCCCACTTGCTCGTCGTTGCCCGCGGGGTTACGGTCTGAAGTCGGGTGCTGGCTCGAACCGCCCTCGCTGGCGGCAACTCCTCCCTGAGTCTCGTGAAGAGGAAAGAACATGTTGAAACGCTCGCGATTGTTTTATGGTGCGGCCCTGGCCGCGATGCTGGGAGGCGGATCGGCTGCCTTCGCACAGGAGGCGGCTCCCGAGACCGACGCCCTGTTCACCAAGTTGGACAAGAACAGCGACGGCAAGCTGACGAAAGAGGAAATCCCCGAAGATCAGGTCCGCTTCTTCGAGCGGCTCATCCGGCTCGGCGACAAGGACAAGGATGGCACGCTGACGAAGGACGAGTTCCAGCAGGCGAACAAGCCCGAAGAGAAGCCGAATGTGACGCTCGGTCCGGGCGGCGGTGAAGGGGGTCGCGGTGGTGATCCTCGTCAGCGCTTCGAGATGCTGGATCGCAACAAAGACGGCAAGGTCACATTGGAAGAGCTTCCCGAACAGATTCGCGAGCGGATGAAACCGCTCTTCGATCGCCTCGGGAAGACCGAAATCACCGCCGAGGACTTTGCCAAGTTCCCCGGTCCGGGAGGCTTTGGTGGTCCACGTCCCGACCCGAAAGAGAGTTTCAAACAATTCGACAAGAATGGCGACGGCAAGCTCACCAAGGACGAGCTTCCCGAACCGCTGCGCGAACGGATCGGTCAGGTGTTTGAACGACTGGGCAAGACCGAGTTGACGCAGGAGGAATGGGTCGAAGCGGCCGGTCGGTTCATGGCTCAGCAAGGCGGCCCGGGTGGGCAGCGGCCCGAGCCCGGCGCGTTGTTCAAGCAACTCGACGCCAATGGTGATGGCAAATTGACCAAGGACGAACTGCCCGCCGAAGCGCGCGAACGATTCGCATCCTTGTTTGAACGGCTCGGGAAAACCGAGTTGACTCAAGAGGACTTTGCCCAGGTGGGTCAACGTCTTCGAGGAGACCAGCCGAATCGGCCCGGCCAAAACCCACCAGGCCGCCGTCCCGAGGGTGATCGTCCTGACGGGGCACGGCCAGAAGGGGCGCGGCCCGAGGGTGCGACTGCTCCGGAAGGGGCTCGTCGACCGGATCAGCCCCGCGCCGAAGGTGGCCGCCCACCGTTGGGAAACCCGGAAGAGATGTTCGGTCGCCTCGACGCGAACGGGGATGGCAAGGTCACGGTGGAAGAGGCCCCCGAACGCGCCAAGCCCATCGTGACGCAGGCTCTCCGCCGCGCCGGCAAAGAGGCGAACGGATCGCTGACAAAAGAGGAATTCATCAAGAACCTGCCGACTCCACCGCGCGGAGCGGACGGACGGGGCCGTCCGGAAGGTGACCGCGGGCCAGAAGGTGACCGCCGACCCGAAGCCGGTGGTCGGCCCGAAGGTGATCGAGGACCGGAAGCCCGCCGACCCGACGGCAAACGCGCCCCCGAAGCTCGCCAGCCGGAAGGCGAACGACGTGGACGTGAAGGTGACCGTGGTCCGGATGCGCGTCGTCCCGAGGGTGATCGCCGCCCGGATGGTGATCGTCCCCCCGAAGGTCGCCGTCCCGACGGTGAACGCCGTGAAGGAGACCGGGGACCGGAAGCCCGTCGTCCGGATGGGGATCGCCCACCGGAAGGGGATCGTCGCCCCGAGGCACGCGGGCCGGAAGGTCGCGGCCCCGACGGACCCCGTCGTCCGGATGGACCGCGCGGACCGATACTCGTTCGCAAACTCGACAAGAACAACGACGGTCGCATCTCGAAGGATGAGCTGGCCAAGCTGGCAGAACTCTTCGACGAACTCGACACCAATCACGACGGACACCTCGATCCGGCCGAGTTGATCGGCGGCCCGATGGGTCCACCGCGCGACGGTGAAGGCCCGCGTCCTGGTGATCGCCGACCCGATGGGGACCGCCCGTTGGATCGCCGTGTCGATGGCGACCGTCGTCCGGAAGGTGATCGCCCCGCGGAAGGGCGTCGTCCCGAGGGTGATCGTAAACCCGAGGGCGATCGCGGTCCCGACACTCGTCGCCCCGAAGGCGAACGTCGTGAGCCCGGTCGTACCGAGCGACCTCGTGGTGACGGTGAAGGCCGTCGCCCGGAGCGAGATCGTGAACAACCGCGCGAGGGTGAACAGCCGCGCAGCCGAGACTGATCCACCGCGCGAGATTCGTTGTTGTATTCTCCACTGGCCCCGTCCGAGATCGCTCGGACGGGGCTTTGCTGTTTCGTGATGGGAGACCTCAATCGGACCAGCCACCGGACAGTTCCCCGCGCCGCGCGCAGTTGTCCTAGCCCGGATGATTCATGCCTCGGGTAATACCGCCGACAGAACGTGACATTGAAGCCTGACGCGCAAGCGAAGGTTCTGCTGTGACATTCCTTCGCTTGCGCGTC
>JANODP010000141.1:0-75940 GCA_031412755.1 Schlesneria sp.
AACGACTGCACCCGTGCCACTACTTCGGAGTCCACAGAGAAGCAGGGGCGCGTCCCGTTTGATAGAGTCACTACGGAGCGCGACCCAATCAAAGCGCCTGGTGAACTCGTGGTTTGGGTGACGCCGTGAAGGTTTTCGAGGAAGCATTCAGCAGGGGGGCTTGGCCGTGACTCAAAAACCCTATGTCCGAGACGACAACCGGGCACTTCGCGTCGGTGAGGCGGATGTCTCTTTGGATTCCATCGTCATCGCATTTCAAGACGGACTCGCCCCGGAAGCCATCCAACTTCAATTCCCCGCACTGACGTTGGAAGAAGTTTACGGCGCGATCACTTACTACCTCGCGAATCGCCCGGTCGTTGACCAGTACCTGGTTCAGCAGGCGAAACTTTGGGCGGACCTGCGACGATCTTCCGAACAGAGTCGCAGCCCCGTCGTCACGCGCCTGCGGGAGATGCAGCATTCGGCGGTCGGGGAACTCTCATGAACCCCCCGCGATTCCTGGCCGATAACGACCTGGCGGACCAGATCGTCCTCGGCGTGCTGCGGCGTGAGCCAACGGTGGTGATGACACGACTGCGCGAGGTCGGACTCGCGCAGGCACTCGATCCGGTCGTGCTGGAGTATGCGGCGCACGAGGGATTCGTCGTTGTTTCGCACGACATCAACACGATGCGCGCCGCCGCGGTCGCACGCATTGATCGTGGCCAGGAAATGGCCGGCCTGTTGTTGGTCCATCAACGTGCTCCAATCGCCCAAACGATTGAAGATTTGATCCTGATTGGATTCGCCAGCGACTTATCCGAATGGACCGGGCAAATCCAATTCCTGCCATTGTGAGCCGACACTCACCTGGCAGGCCGAGGTGCCATTCTCAAGCGACTTCGAGGCCCTCATGAGCAAACAGTTCCCAACAATGCACCACGGTTGCACCTCACCGCATCGAATTGTGTGTGGCGTTGTCATCGCGACATGCTGGGCCGTCGTCCTGCACGCGAATGCCGAGGATTTGACCGAGCCGCCGATTTCGCAGGCGGATCGCGAGCATTGGTCGTTTCGGCCGCTGGTTCGTCCCGCCGTTCCCGCATTGTCCACGGGGGACGCGGCGAATCCGATCGACGCGTTTCTCGAACGGCGTCTGCGGGAGAGGGGGCTGGTGGCGCTGGGACGGGCGGACAAGGGGACGCTGTTGCGGCGCGTGACGTTTGATTTGATTGGTCTCCCGCCGACGTCCGCAGAGATGGCATCGTTCCTCGATGACGCCGCGCCCGAGGCTTACGAGCGGGTTGTCGATCGGCTGCTCACTTCGCCTGGATACGGGGAGCGCTGGGGGCAGCACTGGCTCGATCTGGCCCGGTTCGCCGAGACCGACGGGTTTGAGTTCGATGCCATGCGGCCGAATGCCTGGCGGTATCGCGACTGGGTGATCGAGGCTCTCAACACCGACCTGCCGTTCGACCGGTTCGTGCAGCAGCAGATCGCAGGCGACGAGTTGTGGCCCGACGATCCACAGGCGGCCATTGCCACCGGGTTCCTGCTCTGCGGACCCGACATGCCCGACATCAACGATCAGGACGAGCGGCGGCATACGATCCTGAACGAACTGGCGGGGACGGTCGGTTCGGTCTTTCTCGGACTGTCGGTCGGTTGCGCCCAGTGCCACGATCACAAGATCGATCCGATCAGCCAGCCCGACTTCTATCGTCTGCGAGCCTTCTTCGATCGCGGCGACCTCTTCAAGGATCATCCGATCGCCACGCCGGAGGAACGGACCGCGCATGAAGCGGCTCGCAAGGCAACGGCTCCGCTGGAGAAGGAACTCAAACAACTCGACGATGCGGCGCGGAAACGGCTGCGCGAGCAAAACCCCGACCTGCAACCGACCGCCGCCGACTTGAAGGGAGCACTGGCGGAGGACGAGCGAACGCGGCGCGACGAACTCGCCGATGAGTTGGCCCGTCTGCCAAAGGTTCCCGAGTTGCCTCACGGTCGCGTGTTCAAGACCGGGGCCGAGCGGACGTCGGTCGTGGCAATTCGTGGTGACTTCAAACGCCCCGGCCCCGAGGTGCAGCCGGCGTTTTTGAGAGTTGTTGATTTCCGTAGGTTGGGCTCCCAGCCCGACCTCGATTCGGATCGTGACACGGCTCGTGGAGAGAAAAAAGAAGAGGTCGGGCTGGGAGCCCAACCTACGAAAGGGCGTCTCGTGCGGTCCGATCTCGCGCGCTGGTTGACGCGGCCCGACCATCCGCTCGTTCCGCGCGTGATGGCCAATCGGCTGTGGCAGTTTCATTTCGGAGAGGGACAGTGCCGCTCGCCGAGCGATTTCGGTTACAGCGGTTCGGATCCGTCGCACCCGGAATTGTTGGATTGGCTCGCCAGTGAACTGACACGCGACGGCGGGAGCCTCAAGCGGCTGCACCGGCTGATTGTGACCTCGGCCGCGTATCAACGAGCGGCTCGACCGGGGACAGGCGAGGACTCGCGAGCAGGCTGGAACGCGCTGCAGGCGGCCGATCCCGACAACCGGTTGTGGGGCCGGATGACTCCGCGACGGTTGGAGGGCGAGACGATTCGCGATGCGATGCTGTCGGCCGCGGGAGTTCTGAGCGAACGCCACGGCGGTCCCGGCGCGAGGCCGCCGCTGCCGAAGGAGTTGGTCGCAACGCTGCTCAAGAACCAGTGGACGGTCTCTCCTGACGAAGAGGATCACCGGCGTCGCAGCATCCACCTGATGGTCCGCCGCAACCTGCGTTATCCCTTGTTCGAGGTGTTCGACCGGCCCGACACGAACGCCACGTGTCCCAGGCGGTCGCGCTCGACGGTTGCTCCGCAGGCGCTGGCGCTGCTGAACTCGGAACTCAGTCTGTCGCTGGCCGAGACGCTGGCCGACCGCGTGATGCGCGAAGCCGTCACAACGACTGAGCGGATTGATCTCGCGTTTCAACTCACGCTTGGACGCCCGCCGATGGAAGAGGAGCGTGTGTGGTCGAAGGCGTTCCTGCGCGAAGAAACCGGCACGACGACAGAGGTTGATCGCGGCGCGCTCACCCGGTTCAGCCTGGCGCTGTTCAACGCGAACGAGTTTCTGTACGTGGACTGAGTGTCGATGAGTGGTGCGGATTCTCGAAGAACCGGGGGTCGCGTTCGGCTTTGTCCTCAACGGGTGGTCACTTTTTCTGGTCGCGTAGCGTGGCGTCGATCTTGGCGGTGAGCTCTTTGGCCTTCGCTTCGGCTTCGGGGACTGGCAGACCGGCAGCGACGCCCGGTCGTTTGTGTCCGGCCGCCGAGACGTAGGCATCGCGCAGGACGTGGACCCGCTGCTGGACGAGCGGGAAGATTGCCTCGGGCAGCTTCCTGGCCGCGAGCATCGCCTGCGGAGTGGCGGCCGTGGTGACGGACTCATCGCCGAAGAAGCGGATCAGTTGTTGGGCGACGTACCAGTGACCTTCGTCGTTTGGGTGAACGCCGTCGGGTTGGAAGGTGAACTTGGGGTCGGCCGCGCGGCGCTGGTGAACCTCGCGCGTCATCGGGGCGTGCAGATCGGCGACCAGCCAGCCGTCGGCCCGCCGCGCGATCAGCCATTCGCTGTATTTGTCGAGCACCTCGTTGTACGAGAACGCCTTCGGAGCACGCTGATCGTCGTAGAAGGGTGGCGTGACGACGATGAACTTCGCACCGGCTTTCTCGACGCGGGACTTGAGGCTGGTCATGCCCTGCTGATACTTCTCGAACCGTCCCTTGTCGAATGGTTCATAGATGCCGCAGTTGATGCCGTAGCAGGCGACGACCAGATCGGGCTTGGTGAGGGCGAGTACCCGATCGAGTCGCTCCGCCAGATCGGGTCGCGGGAACTTGCCGCCGGCGTGTCCGTCCTCGCTCAAGCCCGACACGGTTTCGCTCGGCAATCCGGCGCAGATGACGAGCGGATTGTGTTCGAGTTTCTGTGTGAGGAGCCACGCGTCAAAGCAGGCCACGTACCGACCGGCGGCCGTGATGCTGTCACCCAGAAATACGATTCGACGCGATTGATTCAAGAGGTCTCGCCGTGAAGGCTCCTCCGCGTGCAGCAGAGGTGAGACGAACAGGCAGGCCAGCAGCGCAACTCGACCGATGCAGTTCATGCGATTGATTTCCTGGAGGATTTGATCGGCAAGGGCAGGTTCAGGCGGTCACGAGTTTGATCGCCTCGTCGCGCGAATCGACGAGCGGCCAGACGTGGTCGAACTTGGCGATTTGCAGCACTTCGCGACCGACGTCGGACGGATTGCAGAGGGCGATGCGGCCCCCGCTCGCCGACAGGTCGTTCCACAGAATGCGGATGGCTTCGAGCAGGCTCGATCCGAAATAGGCGGCCCTGGCCAGATCGACCACCAGCCCCTGGTGACCACCCTGGCGGAGATCGGAACGGACTTCGTCGAGTTCCTGCAAGACCGAATTGTCGGCGAGGCTGCTGACGACGCCCAGCAACTCGACCACGAGCACCGGCCCGACCGCAAATGTCTTGAAGAGTCGGGGAGTTTTCATCGGGGGATTCCCTGCACATGCTCGGCGGCGGATACCTTGCGGCGCTTGATCATCGTGACTTCGTTTCCGGCCGCGTTGTACTTCACTTCGTCCATGAACGTTTGCATCAGGAGCAGGCCGCGCCCGCAGGGACGTTCGAGGTTCGCGGGATCGGTGGGATCGGGGAGCGAACTGCGATCGAAGCCCGGCCCCTCGTCTCGAATGCAGAACTCGGCCGAATCGAGCGTGTACCGCGCCGACACGTGAATCCGCCGCTGCGAATAGGGTTCGAGCACGGTCCGTTCCCGCGCCAGATCGTAATAGGCCCGGTGATCGATCTCGCGCAGCGAGGAACTGACCTCGAGGTTGCCGTGAAAACTGGCGTTGGTGAGTGCCTCTTGCAGGGCCACCCCCGTGCGGACCCGGTCGCCGTCGTCGCACACACCCATGCAGGCCGCGCCGTGCTGCAGGTAGTGCACCAGCGACATGATCAACTCCTGATCGTTCTCGATGTCGAAGCGGACCTGCTGTTCGGCCATGCGCCGCATCAGTCGAATGCGTCCGCGATCCTCGCGCGAGACCTGAAAGACCTGGCGCACGGTGTCGGCGAGCTGACTGTTGAGCAACCGCTTGGGAACGTAGCTGGCGGCACCGGCGCGCAGCGCCAGGACGGCGATGTCCTCGCTGCCGCGCGCCGTCATCAGGACGACCGGCACGATCGGGTAGGCCTTGCGCATCACGGCGACCAGTTCGAGGCCGTTCAATTCGGGCATGTCCAGGTCGGTGATGACCATGTCGGGAACATGCAGTTCCATTTTGAGCAGCGCGTCGCTGCCATCGACGGCGTACTCGATGCTGAAGTCTTCCATCTGATCCAGCAGGCCGCCGGCGCGGAGGCGATCCGTGGAAGAATCATCCACGATCAGAACGGTGGGCATGACACGGTCCTTGCTGAACGGGTTTCAAGATGAGGTGCGAAGTGAGCGAACTGAATGACGGTCAGCCGCCGTCAAATCTTGCCACTCGCACGACGCGAGTTCAAGTGGCACTGCATTTCGTCCAACACGGGCTGCACCGTGGCGGCGACATCGGCGACGGCGGCCTCGTCAATCGAATCGCTGCCGGCCCTGGCGGCCAGTTCCAGCTCTTCGACCCGGTCCGCGGAGGCGACGCCGAACGTGCGCAGTGCGCTCTTCAGCGTGTGAGCCGCCCGCTGGAACCGCTTCCATTCACCGGCCGTTCGCGTGGTTTTCATCGTCTGCACCAGTTGCGGTCCCTCCTCCAGGAACGCGGCGAGTACCTGGTCGAGCAGCCTCTGATCGCCATTCACCGCGTGGCTGGCAACCGCCCAATCGACGAGACCTGCGGTGGCCGCGGTCGCGGTGACGGCGACCGGCTCTGCCGCGGGTGAACTGGAGGCTTCTTCGACCTGGCGGAACAACTGCTCGGCGCGGATCGGCTTCATCAGGTAACCGTCCATGCCGACTTCGAGGCATCGTTCGCGGTCCCCCTTCATGGCGTGGGCCGTCATCGCCACGATGGGAACGTGACGGCCGGTCTCCTGCTCGCGGACGCGAATCATGCGCGTGGCATCGAGTCCGTCGAGCGCCGGCATTTGCACGTCCATCAGGATCAGATCGAACGGCTGCTCGGCCGACAATCGGACCGCCTCCTCGCCGTCATTGGCCACCGTCACGCGGTGACCCCAGCGTTCGAGCAGTCCGATGGCCAGCTTCTGGTTGATCAGGCTGTCCTCGGCCAGCAGGATCGACTTGGGCCGGGCGGCCTGTTTGGACGCGGCGGCGGTGGTGGTGGCCGCGGCTGCCAGCGGCAGATCGGATCCCACCGCGAGCACGATCGCGTCGAGCAGTTCGGACTGCTTGATCGGCTTGATGAGGTAGGCCGAGATGCCGTACTGCTCGCAGCGCTGCAGATCCTCGGGCCGGTCGGCCGACGTGAGCATCATGATCATCGAGCCGCCGAGAGCGCGGTTCGCCTGGATTCTTCGAGCCAGCTCGAAACCATCCTGCACGGGCATGTTGGAGTCGGTCAGGATCAGCCGGTACGGAGTGCCGGCGTGCGACATTCGCTCCAATTCATCGATGGCCTCGGGGACACTCGAAACGGCCTGCGGACGCATCGCCCAGTTGCCCAGCATTTCGGTCAAGATCCGCCGGTTGGTCGCGTTGTCATCGACGATCAGCACGCGCAGATCCTGCAGGATCGGGGGATGAATCGTGGTGGCCGTGGCGACATTCTCGGCGGAGGTCGGCCGGAAGCGGGCGGTGAAGTGAAACACGCTGCCGCGGTGGACCTCGCTCTCGACCCAGACGTTGCCCTCCATCAACTCGACCAGCCGCGAGACAATCGCCAGTCCGAGCCCGGTCCCGCCGTACCGACGGGTCGTGGAGGTGTCGGCCTGCTCAAACGCCTCGAAGATGGTTTCGAGTTTGTCCTCGGGAATCCCGATGCCCGTGTCCTGGACGCGGAAGTGCAGCATCAGGCTGTCGTCCGCCTGCGGTTGCACTTCGACGTCGAGCACCACTTCGCCGGCTTCGGTGAACTTGATCGCGTTTCCCACGAGGTTGATCACGATCTGCCGCAGGCGGTTCGGATCGCCCTCGATCGCGAAGGGGACATCCGGCGCGACGTGACAGGCCAGTTCGAGTCGCTTGCGGTGCGCCCGCAAGGCCAGCGACTTCATCGTGTCCCCCAGCACCTCGCGCAGGTTGAACGGAACTTCTTCGAGGCTCAGCTTGCCCGCCTCGATCTTCGAGAAGTCGAGAATGTCGTTGATGACCGCCAGCAGCGACTCGCCCGATTCCTGGACCATGCCCAGGTACTCGCGCTGCGTGACGTTGAGGGCCGTGTCGCACACCAGTTCGGTCATGCCGATGATGGCGTTGAGCGGCGTGCGGATTTCATGGCTCATGTTGGCCAGGAAGTCACTCTTCGCCTGACTGGCCGCTTCCGCCGCCTCCTTGGCCTTGAGCATCGCCTCTTCGGCCGTCTTGCGGGCCGAGATGTCGGTCGCGATCCCCAAAAAACCGACGATGTGATCGTTGCGGTCGCGGCGGGCCGTCACGACGAGACTGACCGTCAGCCGACGGCCATCCTTCCGGACGTAGGTCCACTCGCGCTCCTCATGCTTCCCCTGACGCGCAAATTCGACGAACACATCGAAGCCCTGAATCGTGCGGCCGAACTGTCGCGACATCTCCTCGCCGCGCTTCTGGACCTCGCTCTCCAGATGGATGATGGACGGCGTTTGTTTGCCGACCATTTCCTCGGCGGTGTAACCGAGCATCCGTTCCGCGCCGGTGTTGAAGACGTCAATCAGGCCGTGGACGTCGGTGGCAATCACCGACATCTGCGTGGCCGCGTCGAGCACCGCCTGCAGGCGGGCCTTCGTCAGTTGGAGTTCGATTTCGGCCCGTTCCTTCTCGGTCACGTCCGAGAAGATCCCCTGAATCCCGATCACCGCGCCGGTGGCATCGTACACGGGCGTCTTGACGACATGCGTGAACCGCCGTTCCCCGTTCGGTGCCTGAAACTCTTCCGTCGTCTCGAAGTCGAGGCGGGAATCGAGGACGTGCCGGTCATCGGTCCGATACTTCTCGGCCAGCTCGCGCGGGAAAAAGTCGTAGTCGGTCCGGCCGATGATCTCATCGGCCGGCTTGCGGAACGCTTCGCAGAGCAGGTGATTGGCAAACGTGAATCGTCCCTGAAGGTCCTTGCGGAGCAGGGCCAGCGGCAGCGTTTCCACCAGCGATTGATAGAACGCCTCGGACTCCATCAGCGCCTGCTCGACCTTGCGCCGCTGCGAGAGTTCGCCCTCATAACGCTCCTGCAAGCGGGCGATGTCCTCGCAGGCCGCTTCCAGAGCCGCGACCAGATCGGACTGGCGATAGGTGCGATCCTCCAGCGTCCCGTCACCGCTGATCGTGACCTGATGCAGATTGGCGTCGTCCTGATCGGTCGGCTTCATCAGCGACTTGACCTTCGCGATGACCTCGTCGGGCGAGCGGTCGCGCGACATGACGCCCGCCACGCCCGCCGACAAACTGCCGAGAATCCCCGAGATGTTGCCGGGATCGACCAGGGTCAGCACGGGGACCGTCAGCGACCCGTCCCGACGGGGCAAATCGTCGAGCAGCCGCAGATCGCCATCGCCTAACAGCAGCAGGTCAACCGGGTGCGATTCCAGGTCGCGCGCGACCTCGGAGTAAGCCACGGCCTTCGCGCGAAAGCCCGCATGCGTCAGGACGAAGACCAGCGCATCGCGACGAGCGGCATTGCACTCCACCACCAGCAGTCGCGGCATCGCCGAGTCCTTGATGTGACCTGCGAGAAAGACGGAAGGGGAGCCCGCGAATCATCTCAGACGGAGCCAAATCACGAGCACTGCGACACTGAATCGCATTGTGTCGTCGCCGTCAATGAACCGCCAGCCCGTCCCATTCGGCAGGGGGGCTGTTTCAACCGGTCTGTCCGACACTGCCAGCACGATCCGAAAACACGTTCCGTTTTAACAGCGACCGAAACCCGGAATGAGGCGACTTCCCCGCGAGCGTTTCCCTTGGCCCGATCCCCGCCGCTAGAATGCCGCCCGCCGCGCCGACGGATCAGCTTCGCGCGGCCGGTTCTTCCGACGTTTCGGTGACGCCACGAATGAGTCAACCAATGCCCGCACAGGCCCACGGGAATGGACCCCCGGTCCCCGAGACTGCGATCGCCTCGCTCGACGATGGCCTGCGCTATCGCGGGTATTCGATCGAGGAACTCGTCGAGCAGTCGAACTTTTTGGAGGTCGCGTCGCTCATCGTCCGCGGCGAGCTCCCCTCGCACGAGCAACTGGCCGACATGCAGGCCGTCCTGTCCGAGGCCTCCGTCCTCGAACCCGATCTGCTGGCGTGGCTCGAACGAATCCCGCTCAACGCCCCCGCGATCGATGTGCTGCGCACGGCCGTCAATCTGATCGCGCTCGCCGATGCCTACGACGACGAATCGCACCCGGCGACCGTGTGGGATCTGCTGCAGCGGCTGCTCGCCCAACTGCCGCTGGCGATCGCCGCCCGCAACCGCATCGCGCATGGCCTCGATCTGCTCGAATCGCGCGACGATCTGAGTTATGCCGGCAACCTGCTCTGGCTGTTGACCGGTCGCGAACCGACACCGATCGCCGAACGGGCCTGCAACGCGTTCCTGATCCTGTCGGCCGAACATGAGTTCGCGCCCTCGACCTATGTGGCTCGCATCGTCGCCTCCACTCGATCCGATTTTCATTCGGCGATCATTGCCGGGTTGTGCGCGATCAAGGGGGTCTGGCACGGCGGTCCGGGGCGGCAGATCATCGACATCCTCGAAGCCGTCGGTCGGCCCGAGGCCGCGCCGTCCATCGTCCGCGCGGTACTCCAGCAATACGAACGACTCCCCGGCTTCTGGCATCGCGTCTATCGGACGAGCGATCCGCGCGCCGAGCTGTTGACTCCCTTCTGTCGCGCACTGGCGGAGGAGCACGTCCGACCGAATCTGGAGGAAGTCGCCGCAGCCATCGAAAGCGCCGTCTGGGACGAGCAACAGATCCTGCCGAGTCTCGACTGGCCCGCCGCGCGGTTGCTCCATTACATGGGGCTCGACGCCGATCTGTTCATACCGCTGTTCACCATCAGCCGCATGGTCGGCTGGGCCGCTCACTACCTCGAACAACAACAGTCCCCCCAACCGATCCGCCCGCGCGGCACCTATGCCGGCCCGCCCGGCCGCGAATTCGAAGCCCTCGACGAACGAGGCTGAAAGAGGGTTGAAGGTCGATGGTGGAAGGTTGATGGCCAGATTTTGACTGTCCCTCTGTCGCCGTGTCTCTTCATCCCCGTGTCGGTTGAACTGCTGTTTTGTCTGACCCTCAACCCTCAACCATAGACCCTCAACCCCTCCACCATGCTTGCCTTCCAACACTGCATTAACCCGCTCTGCGCCGCCACGTTTGACGTGGGCGATGTGCTGACCTCGTGTCCCGATTGCGGCAACCTGCTCGACATCGATTACGAGTGGGACAAGCTGCCCGTGCCGAAGTCGCTGCGAGAGTTTGAGGCCCGCTGGGGCAACCGCCGCAATCCGCTCGACTTTTCCGGAGTCTGGCGGTTCCGCGATTTGCTGCCGTTCGCGCCCGAAAAGGACATCGTCACGATCGGCGAGGGTCAGACGATCCTCCAACAGAGCACCGCCGTCGGCAAATACGTCGGCCTGAATGACGGCGGCCTGTTCCTCCAATACGAGGGCCTCAACCCGTCCGGCAGCTTCAAAGACAACGGCATGACGGCCGCCTCGACTCACGCCCGCATGGTCGGTGCGAAGATGGCGGCGTGTGCCTCGACCGGCAACACCAGTGCCTCGCTCGCCATCTACGCCAGCACCACGCAGGTCTTTCGAGTCGTTGTCTTCGTCGGCAGCGGCAGGATCGCGCACGGCAAACTGTCGCAGGCGCTCGACTACAACGCGAAGACGCTGCAGGTGCTCGGCGACTTCGACGACGCGCTCGAACGGGTGCGCGAGGTCTCCGGTGAACGGGGCATCTATCTCTGCAACAGCGTCAACCCGTTCCGGCTCGAAGGTCAGAAGACGATCATGTATCGGGTCCTCGAAGGACTGAACTGGCAGGTGCCGGACTGGATCGTCGTGCCGGGAGGCAACCTCGGCAACTCGTCCGCGTTCGGCAAGGCGTTCGCCGAACTGCTGCAACTCGGCCTGATCGACCGCCTCCCGCGTCTGGCCGTCATCAACGCGGCGGGAGCCAACACGCTCTACCAACTAGTCGAACAGCGCGATGTCGCGTGGAATGCCGGCCAACCGGAAGACGATGTAATCGACACGTTCTACGCCGACATGGACCGCGACAACCGCAAGGCCTCGACGCTCGCCAGTGCCATCGAAATCAACCGGCCGGTCAACCTGAAGAAGTGTCTGCGGGCACTCGAACTGTGCGACGGCGTCGTGCGCGAAGTCACCGATCAGGAGATCCTCGACGCGAAGGCCCAGGTTGGCTCGGGCGGCTTCGGCTGCGAACCGGCCAGCGCCGCCAGCGTCGCCGGCGCGAAGCGGCTTCGTGCTGAAGGGATCATCGCCCCGAGCGACCGCGTCGTCTGCATTCTGACCGGCCACCAACTGAAAGACCCCGACGCCACGGTCGCGTACCACTCCGGCGACAAGGCGCTGTTTGAAACCAAGCTCGGCACACGCGGTATCGAAACCGCCTCGTTCGCCAACAGCCCGATCGTCGTCGAGAACAATCTGCAGAAGATCATCGAGGTCTTGGAGGGTTGAGCATTCTGAAAACGGTCGTCTTCTCATAACAGCAAATCGATGAGGAAGTTCTTCCGACCAGCGTAACGATCACGTAGGATGGTTCACGCTGGCAATCAGAGCGGCGGGTAATGACCAGAGTCAAGGAACGGGGTCTTTATGAAAATCTTTCTTAGCCATTCAATGTCAGACAAGCCCTTGGCGCGGACGATTGCCCAGGGGCTGGCTGCTCTGGGATTCGACATTTGGTTCGACGAATGGGATTTGCAACCGGGAGAAAACTGGGCCAAAGCGGTTGGCATAGCCTTGGAATCAGCGGACGCGATGGTCGTGCTTGTTTCTCCCAACAGCATGCAGACTTGGCAGCGGGAGGAAATTCAATACGCGCTCACGACGCCGCGTTTTGAAGGACGGTTGATCCCCGTCATCGTCAAATCAACCCCCGACATCCCGTGGATTCTGGAAACGCTGAACGTCATTCGGCCGGGACGGACTGGTGCCGAGACCGTACAGCGAATTGCCGATGCCTTGCAGCACGCGACGGTGAGGTGAGCGGCAATGGCACGCAAGAAAGCTAAGATTCCGCGCGAAGCGTTCCTGTCGCATGCGAACCGAGATCACCGTTTCGCGAGCTGGCTCAAGGAAGAGTTGCAGAGTCACGGCGTTTCCGTTTGGTACAGTGAGGCGCAGATTGTGGGAGCGCAGCAATGGCACGACGAAATCGGAAAGGGTCTCGAACGCTGCGATTGGTTCTTGTTGGTTCTGTCGCCATCGGCGGTCCGGTCCACTTGGGTGAAGCGAGAACTGCTGTTTGCCCTCGAAAACTCCCACTTCAACAATCGCATCATCCCCGTGATTTTCCGGCCGTGTGAGATGAAGAAATTGTCCTGGACTCTATCGAGCATGCAGCATGTCAACTTCACCGAGTCCCGCACTGCGGGGCTGGCAGAATTGTTGCGTATCTGGGGCATCCAATCATCGTCGTGACCGTTCGCCTGCCCGGACCTCCAGTGGGAACGGCGATCACCGGCTAAGTTTCCCGACTCAATCAACCCCGCCGAGTTGCTCGTGAGCCGACAGGATCAGCCGCTCGGTCTCGTCCCAGCCGATGCAGCCGTCGGTGATCGAGACGCCGTATTGAAGCTGCGATAACTCGGCGGGTAGCGGTTGGTTGCCGGGATTCAGATTGCTTTCAATCATCAGTCCGACGATGTTCCGGTTGCCGGCCACCCGCTGCGCGACGCAGTCGTTCCACGCCACGCTTTGCAGGCGGTAGTCCTTGTTCGAGTTGGCATGGCTGCAATCGACCATCAGCCGTGGCGGCAGCTTGGCGTTCACCAGGCGTTCGACCGCTTCAGCCAGACTTGCCTTGTCGAAGTTCGGTCCCGATCGGCCCCCCCGCGCGACCAGGAAGCCCCACGGATTCCCCTTCGTGTTCACGATGCACGTCTGCCCCTCGTTATCGATCCCCAGAAAACTGTGAGCCGATTTGGCGGAGAGCATCGCGTCGATCGCCACCTGCAAACTGCCGTCGGTCCCGTTCTTGAAGCCGACCGGCATCGACAGGCCGCTCGACATTTGACGGTGCGTCGGCGACTCGGTCGTTCGCGCGCCGATGGCCGTCAGCGAGATCAGGTCGGCGATGTACTGCGGCGAGATCGGATCGAGCAGATCGGTCGCGGCGGGCAGGCCCATGTTGGCCACTTCGAGCAGAATCCGTCTTGCGATCCGGATGCCCGTCTGGATGTCGAACGTGTCGTTGAGATGCGGGTCGTTGATGAGGCCCTTCCAGCCGACGGTCGTGCGCGGTTTCTCGAAATAGACGCGCATGATCAGCAGCAGCTTGTCGGCCACCCGGTCCGACAGGTCCTTCAATTTGCGGGCGTACTCCAGCCCGGCGACCTGATCGTGGATCGAGCACGGTCCAACCACGACGATCAACCGCGGGTCGGTTCCGGCAATGATCCGCTTCACCGATTCGCGGCCTTCGATCACCGTCCGCACGGCGGCGTCGGTCACGTTCTCTTCCTGCTTCAAATAGCGGGGCGAGACCAGCGGCACGGTTTCGCGGATGTGAACGTCCTGCAGCGGTTGATTCGTCGGAGTCACTGTCATCACTCTTTCATGGCCCGGAGGGAGGCAAGGCTGGCGGTCGGGGGGAGAAGTATAGGCACGGATCGGAGTGGTCGCCATTGGCCACCCGAGAAAACAGGGCACTTGGGCCTCGGTGAGGTTCGCTTCCATCGGTTGGTGGCTTTTCCTAAACTCTCGCCCGCTTCGACCCGCAGGTTTGGGTCGGATATGACGATTGTCCCGACCCGATTTCGCCCAAATTTTCGCAAGGAGTTTCCCGTCCATGTCCGAGCAAAAGGCCACCAACGTCACCTGGCACGAACACAAGGTGACGAAGGACGAACGAGCAAAGTTGAATGGACACAAGGGGGCCGTGCTCTGGTTCACCGGATTGTCCGCCTGCGGCAAGAGCACCATCGCCAATGCCGTCGATCACAAGTTGTCTCTGGCGGGCAAGCACAGCGTCGTCCTGGACGGCGACAACATTCGCATGGGGCTCAACAAGAACCTCGGTTTTTCCGCCGAGGACCGTGCCGAGAACATCCGTCGCATCGGTGAGGTGGCGAAGCTGTTCGCCCACAACGCCCACTTCACGCTGACCGCCTTCATCTCGCCCTACCGAGCCGACCGCGATGCCGTCCGCGCGCTGCTGCAACCGGGCGAGTTCATCGAGATCCTCGTCGACGCCTCGATCGAAACCTGCGAGCAGCGCGATCCGAAGGGACTCTACAAGAAGGCCCGCGCGGGTGAGATCAAGAACTTTACCGGGATCAGCGATCCGTACGAGGCTCCCGAAAAGCCGGAACTGGTCCTCGACTCCAACAGCAAGGGAATCGAAGAGCTGGCGAACGAAGTGATCGCCTACCTGGAAAAGAACGGCTACCTCGCGGCTTGAGTTGACCGAGCCGCTTGAGTTTGCAAACACCAGCACCCCGGCCGCTTCCGAGCGGCCGGGGTGCTGTGTTTTGAGAGACTCGTCAGCAACGACCAACCGTCGCGTCACAGCTTGGGCAGCACCGGTGGCGTCGGTCTGGGAGCGGGCTTGCTTGTGACGTTCTTTTGTTCGTTGGCAAACTTGGGAGCGGGTTTGGCCTTGGTGTTTTCGTTCTTTGGAGCGGGCGGTGCCGGAGGAATGTACCGCTCGATCAGCTTGATGCCGAAACCGTCGCGCAGTTCGCGTGAGGCCATGACGGCCCACGGAGTTCCCGGCGCTTCGTCGAGCACGCGCTGCAGGTGGGCTTCCGCGATGCCAACCTGTTTCTTGAGCGACGGAGCGTAGGTCAGCTCACGACTCGGACGAAAAATGAAATGATTGACCTTGTTCTGGATGTCGGCCTCGGCATAGCCGGTCTTGAGCTGCGCGAGAGCCGAGTTGTACTCGAAGGCCCGGATTTTTTGGGCCAGCAACCGGCCATAGTTCAAACTGAACGCGAGTCGCCAGCGGACGGACGGCTCGGAGGCGTAGAGTTTGTCCACATTGGGAGGCATCCGCGCCAGGATGTTGTCGACCGCCAGACTGCTGATGGCGGCGGAACGTTGCGCCTCGGTGAACGCCTGGCGGAAGTTGTTGGGTTGAACGCGGAACTCCATCTGCGGAGTTCCCTGCGCGCGCAGGTTGGTCGTCTGGCTGTATTCCGCCGCACCGACCACGGCCGCGCGCAGCGGGTACTTGATCAGGTCTTTCATGAACTGGTCGGGAGAACTGTAACGGTAGTCGGGCACGTAGGCCTTCATCAGACCGGCGTCGAAATCACCCACGGTGCTCAGGCCGGCGGTGGTCGTCATGTTGGTCATGAAGTAGACGCCGCCGGTTTCCTTGACGAGCCGCGACAGGCCATACGGCCCGTAGCCGGACGAGAGGTATGTGTACTGTGGACCTTCGTACCAGAACGGAAGATCGACGGTCTCGACGACGACGGTTTCCGGACCGAGATCGACGGGAATCTGATACGTGCGTCCGTCCTCCTTCGCGACGTAGGGGACCAGACCCTTGCGTCGTCCGAACGGCGCGGCCGGTCCGATGACGTAGCCCTTCGCCTCGTAACGCCGACACTTGGTGATGGCCATCTCCATCATCGGGCCATAGTCGTCGCCCGCCTCGTCGGTGACGGTCACGAGCAGGATCCGGCGACCGTGCTCGACCCGGTACTTGTGCCAGTTGTCCATCACCTGATTGACGGCTCCAAACACATTTTCAATCCCCGACTCGTCGGTGGGCGCGTTCTGAATTGCGCTTTGAATTTCGTCGAACTTGTCGGTCGGCTCCTTCGTCAGGAACAGCGTCTTGGAGCCATACGTCACGACGCCGCTGAGAATCGGGCGGTCAAGCCGGGGAATCTGCTCGGTGTGCTCCAGCGCGTTGAGTTCGCCGTAGATTCGTTTGAGCCGTCGTTGCAGCAGTTGTCGCTGCGGCACCAGGCTGCCCGAGGCATCGATCAACCAGACGACGAGTACCTTGCGTTCCTGCAGATTCTGAGCGATCTCCCACGTGACGCGGTCCAGGGCAGACTCGATCTGAATCAATCCCTCGCCGGTGGTCCCGTGGACGACCATCGTCTGGCTCAGGTTCAGTCCTTGCGGGATGTCGTACATCGGAGGCCGCTGGCCTTCGGGATTCACGTCGAGCAGCGTGGTGGGGGCCGTTTCGATCCGCGGATTCTTGGCGATCTCCATTCCGAGAGACACCGCGTTCAATGACTTGCGAACCTCCATTTCGCGGTCATCGGGATTGGCCAGTTCGTACTCCGGCTCCACTTCGGTCAGATCGATCGACTCGTCGCGCGCCGGCAGTTCCGTAAAGTCGGCTTCGATCGGTTCGGCCGTCAGCCGGAAGCGACCTTGAAAAGAGACGTCTGCCAAAGTGACGATCAGCCAGAGATGGAAGATGACACTGAGGGCGATTCCAAACAGACGCGAAACCCAGCGTGACGAGTGGGGCGCTTCGGCCTCGTCCGGAAGGTTGGCGAATTCCAGCAGGATCGGTTCCTGCGACGAATGCAGATCGTCTGAAATCATGGCTCTCTCCCGATGCTCGAAGGGCCTGCCGGCGATTGGACCGCCCGGCGTGTCGCGATTCTAGCGTCCGAACGTGCCGTTCGGCGAGCGATTCTGGTATTGTTGAACCCGGAAACCGTCCGGGCCGGCTCATTTTTTCCCGAGCGAGCGCTGCTGAACGAAGAATTCCCTCAAAATGTCGCGGCATTCGTCCTGCAAAACACCGCCGATCACGGTGGCCCGGTGATTCAATCGGACGTCGCTGGTGATCTGGTACAGCGTATGACAGGCTCCGGCCTTTTCGTCGATGGTTCCGTACACAACGGTCGGGATGCGCGCCTGCACGATCGCCCCGGCGCACATCGGGCACGGTTCGAGCGTCGAATACAACGTACAGTCGAGCAGCCGCCACGAACCGAGCGATTCGGCCGCCTGTGTGATGGCGATCATCTCGGCGTGCGCGGTCGGATCGCGGAGTTGCTCGCGCTGGTTGCCCGCCGCGCCGATGATGCGGTCGCCGTGAACGATGACCGCGCCGATCGGCACCTCACCCTCCTCGAACGCCTGCCGCGCCAGATCGAGAGCCGCACGCATCCAGCGCGAGTGCGGTTGCAGCAAGTCTTCCAGATGGTCCATCACGGGTCGGCTCCCTCGAACACGTCGGTCGTTTGGCGAGGCCGGATGATAGCGAACCGCTCCCGTTCCGAGCATGCCGGAGGCGGCAGGACCGGCGATGGAGTCGGCGGATATCGCCGGTCGAGGCGGCCGGTTCACCCCGCGTCGCGGCCGATGCTGCCGGTCACTCCGTGGGAGAATTGATCTCCCACCCCCAAAACCGCCATCCCTCGAAACCGTGAAGCCCTGCCGGTTCTGACGCCGATACTGATTCTGCGAGATAATCCTCCCGCGCCGAGGGTATCGGCTGCGCGGGCGGCGATCGAATCGCAACCGCTCGACCGCCACGGCGATTCGACGCGCGCAGAGTCAATCAGGGCGAGGCCACAGGGGAGCCGTCCGATGAGGTGGGATCGTTCCATTCGCTGGATCAACGCACTGCTGGTGTGCGGAGCCGTGATCGGCTGTCGATCGCCCAGGGAGGCTCACTATCTCGGTGAGGCCGACCTTCAGCACTACAAGGACAAGGTGCTGGCCGTCGAGTATTCCAACATCGACCAGCCGACACCCCAGGAGGTGGCCTTCTCGCTCAAGCCGCACACGCTCCGCGACCGGTCCACGGAGGAAGTCTGGAACTTATCCCTGGCGGAGGCGATTCAAATCGCCGTCACCAACAACAAGCTGATCCGGACCCGCGCCAACCCGCAGTTGACTCAAAACAGCCCGTCGATTTACGACCCGGCCCTGCGGGAGACCGGCTTCCTGTTTGGCAACCGCGGCGTGGAGGCGGCCCTGGCCGACTTCGACGCGAACATCACCAGCACGCTGACCTTCGGCCGCAACGAGCAGCACTCGAACAACAAGCCCCCGCTCAATCCCACCAACGTCGCTGAGACCGGCATCTTCACCTCGCAGATTGCCAAGCAGTTTGCCAACGGCGGTACGTTCGCCGTCAATCACGATTGGAATTACCTCGGCACAAATTCCCAGACGGCCCTGTTTCCCAACAGCTACTCGGGGCTGATCCAGGCCCAGTACATCCAGCCGTTGTGGGCGGGAGCCGGCGTCGAGTACACGCGGATCGCGGGGCCGACCCGGTCCGGATTCGGGGCGATCACCGGCGTGTCTCAGGGCGTGACGATCGCGCGGATCAACACGGACATCTCGGTCGCCGACTTCGAGGCGGCGGTCACCGTGATGCTCAAGGACGTCGAGGATCTGTATTGGGAGCTGTATCTCGCCTACCGCCAGTACGACGCCACCGAACGAAACCGCCTGAAGGCGCACACCACGTGGCAGAAGGTCAAGGGTTTGAAGGATTCGGGAGCGGACGGCGGCGGGGCCATCGACTTCGCGCAGGTCACCGAGAACTATTTCCAAACTCGGGCCTTCGCCGAGACGGCTCTGGCCGACCTGTACGCCGTCGAGAACCAGTTCCGCCGCATGCTGGGATTGCCGGTCAACGACGGGAAGATCATTCGTCCCGCCGACGATCCGATTGAGGCGGAGTTCGTCGTGAACTGGGAGTCCACGCTGCTGGAAGCCCTGTCGCGGCGAGTCGAGCTGCGCCGCCAGAAGTGGCAGATCAAGAGTCTGGAGTTGCAGCGGATCGCGGCCGAGAACGTCACCAACCCGCGACTCGACCTGGTCTCGTCCGGTCAGGTCAACGGCTTCGGCGACGAGTTGCTGTCGCAGAATTCCGGCGGGTTCAACAGCGCCTACGGCACGATGGCGCGCGGCGACCTGACCGGCTGGAACCTGGGCCTTCAATTCAGCATGCCGCTCGGTTTCCGCCAGGCCCGCGCGCAGTTGCACAACACCGAACTGCAACTCGTCAAGGCCCGCGCCACGCTCTCGGCGCAGGAACTCGACGTCAGTCACGAACTGGCGGAGGCTATTCAGAAAATCGAAGCGACGTACATCATCGCCCAGACGCAACTGGATCGAAAAATTGCCGCCGTCAAACGGATTGAGGCTTACGATGCCGTTGATCTCGCCGGGGCCAACGCGGTCCGCAGGCCACCGGGAGCCGCGAGCAATACCCTGAACGAACTCGATTTGCGGTTGCGAGCCCAGAACTCGAACGCCGCCGCCGAGATCGACTACTTCACCGCGCTGATCGCCTACAACAAGGCGATCACGGAATACCAGTGGCGACGCGGGACGCTGCTCGACCACGACGGCATTCAACTCGCCGAAGGGGAATGGACCGAGGCCGCCCAGCAGGAAGCCCTCCGCCGCGCGTGGGCGCGCAGCTACGCCTTCCCCAACGAACGCCTCAGCACCGAGCCGGAAGAGTTCTCGTCACCGATGCCCTATCCAAAGACAGACCTCTTCCCCGGCCTGCCGCAGGGAGCCGAGATTCATTCCATCCTGCCGTCGCCGGTTCCGCCGGGAGCACCCGGTCCGGAACCGTATGAAGAGCCGGGCTCGGTCAGACTCAAGCCAACGCCAGAGGACGAATTGCCCGAGCCGAAGTGATGCCGAAGTCCGGCTTGGTGGCGGGGGGTGCAGTCGCTAGTTGGTGGTCACATCTTCCGGCCCGAAGGGCCAGTCGTTCTCCCAGCCAGGGTCAACGGCCCTGGGTGGGGCCACACATCTTCCTCTGAGGCCCAACGGGCCGGCCATTCGTCGCCAAGGAGCGATGCGTCCGGCCCGCGATCCGGTTGGCATCCTGCCCGATGGTCCGTCCAACAACACCGATCCTCCGCCCCAAGGCGAGAAGAATGGTCGGCCCGTTGGGCCTGCGCTTTGTGGTGGCACCGTCCCCAGGGCCGTTGGCCCTGGCTGGGAGAACGGATGGCCCTTCGGGCCGAAAACCAAGGACCACCAATTACCGACTGCACCCAGTCGTGTCAGCCGCTACTTCAGAGCCGCCAGCGGGCTGTCCCGGCGGGCGAGCGGCAGGGGGACCGGGCCGCCGACTCGCTGCGATTCGAAGATCGCCGCGATCATCTCCACCACCGCGCGGCCGGCGTACATGCTGCACAGTGGCTGACGATCCTTGTCGATCGCGTCGAGCAGGTCGTGAACCGCCGCCACGTTGCCCCCGTGCAGGCCCTCGCCCTTCATCGTCTCGGGGACGCCGACTCCCTGCGAGGTAATCGGCTGCCACTTGGCTCCGCTCCGGCCGGGCGACCAGCTTCCATCCTTGAGCAGCCAGACGGGGGAGAGGTATCCGGTCGTCAGTTCGATCACTCCGCGGCTGCCGAGAATCTGCAACGCGAATCGCGACGGAGTCCCCGCCTTCGCGCGGACCGAATCGAACGTCCCGATGACCCCGTTGGCGAACGAGTACCGCGCATGCACGGCATCTCCGGCGAGCGGCCCGAGTCCCTCATTTCCCTCGATGACATCGGCGGCCGTGATCGGCTTCCCCTTCGAGGTCACGGTCGCAAAGCAGTTCGTCGCGTCCCCCGAGAACATCCGCATCAGGTCGAGAATGTGCGAGCCGAGCACCCACGTGTCCTCCGCACCGCCGCGCGTGTCCTCCTTGCCGCGTCCGCGAAACTCCAGCACGTCGCCGATCTCGCCCGCCGCGATCAGCTTCTGCACCACCGCGTTCGTCGGCGTGTAGTGCGTCTGGTGCGAGAGGGCCAGCTTGATGTGCCGCATCTCGCACGCGCGGATCACCTCGTCCGCCTGGGTGAGCGTCGGAACGAACGGCTTCTCCATATAGATGTGGCAGCCGTGGGCCGCCGCCGCGAGGGCCATCTCGCGATGCTGATCGACCCATCGCGGGGCGACCGCCACGATGTGGAGCTTCTCCTTGTCGAGCATCTCGCGGTAATCGGCGTAAGCATTGGCCGCCTTCGTCCGCTTCTGCGCGTCGAGCCGCCCGGCCTCGTGTTCGTCGGCGACCGCGACCACCTCGCACCGAGGAACCTCGGCCCACACGGCATCCAGCCCGTGCCCGTAATTCCCCTTCCCCGTCCGCCCGATGACTCCGACCCGCAGCTTGTCCGCCATGATGGTGCTCCTCAACGCGATCGCGCACGCTGGGGTCAGGCACTCCAAACTCCGAACGGCGGCGAAGCACCGGCGGCCTATCAATCGGACGTCCTGTCGCCGCCGTTTGGAGTTTGGAGTGCCTGCCCCCGACAGGTAACGTTTCTCCAACCGCTGGCGTTATAGCGCGCCGGCTGCTGGTGTTGCCAGCGAGTCGTTGTCGTCGCGTTCCGTTGGGGACAAACTCAAAGTAGCCTTCATCGCTCCGCGTGAAGAAAGCCGATTGCGAGTGGGGCGCGGTTTGTCAGATCCGCGCCGCCTTCGCGCACGGCTAACTTCACGCGGAGCGATGAAGGCTACATGGGCGACAGCGGCGCGAACCGGCTGACGATCGAGCGGGCGCTGCGCAGGCCGTCGACCGCCGCGCTGACGATGCCGCCCGCGTAGCCCGCTCCCTCGCCGACGGGATACAGGCCCGCAATGTTCGGGCACTGGCGCGAGACCAGATCGCGGTCGATGCGGATCGGCGAACTCCCCCGCATCTCGGGACCGACGAGGATCGCGTGCTTGAGGAAGTCGCCGCGCAGCTTCTGATCCATGATCGGCAGGCTGCGGCGGATGGCCGTCGCGATGACCGGCGGCAGGACGCGGTCGAGCGCGGCGGGCTTGGTCCCTCGTTCGTAAGAGCACTCCAGCCGCGAGGCCGGATCGGGCGTGCGCCCCTTCAGAAAATCGGCCGCCGTCTGGATCGGACAGAGATAGTTCGCGCCGCCGATCCGAAACGCCTCGGCCTCGTACCGCTGCTGGAGGTGCATCCCGGCGAGCGGGTGCGAGTCGCCGAACTCGTTCGTCTCCAGCGTGACGACGACTCCGCTGTTGGCGAACGGCGTGTCGTGCCGCGAGTTGCTCATGCCGTTCGAGCAGAACATTTCGGGTTCGCTCACGCTCGGAATGATGATCCCGCCGGCACACATGCAGAACGTGAAGACGTCCTTCTCGCCCCGGGCGTTCAGCGTGTAGTCGGCCGCGCCGAGCAGCGTCAGGTATTCGGGCCGCGCGTACTTGTGGCGGTTGATCTGCTCCTGCGGCTGCTCGATCCGCAGACCCAGTTGAAACGCCTTCTGGACGAGCGGCACGCCGAGATCGAACAGCATTTGATACGTGTCGCGCGCGCTGTGTCCGATGCCGAGGACGACATGATTCGTCGCGAGGTAGCCGCTCGACGTTTGCAACCCGACCACGCGACCGTCTCGCACGTCGAGCGTTTCCATGCAGCAGCCGAAGCGGTACTCGCCGCCGAGGGCTTCGATCCGGCGGCGGAAGTTGCGGCAGATCAGCGGCAGCTTGTTGCTGCCGAGATGCGGCCGGTTTTCATAGACGATGGAGGCTCGCCCGCCGCATTCGACGAACCGTTCGAGCACCCACTCGACGTCCGGCCCTTCCATCCGGCAGGTCAGCTTGCCGTCGCTGAAGCAACCGGCCCCCCCTTCGCCGAAGAGATAGTTGTTCTCGCGATCAAACGCGCCGCCGCGATCGAAATCGCGCACGGCGGGAACCCGCTCCTTGACGGCCGGTCCTCGTTCGAGGATCAGCGGTCGATAGCCCTTCAGTGCGAGGTAATATCCCGCGAGCAACCCCGCCGGTCCCGAGCCAACCACGACCGGCCGCTGCTCCAACGGCTCCGAGCCGGACGCGGGATCGTCGAACGCGGGCGGCTCGAACAGTTGCACGTCATCGCGAATCTGACGTCGCACCGCGTGGGATTGCAGAGCCTCATCCGGCAGATCGACCAGCGTTGTGTAGACGAACTTGAGGTCCGAGGGCGATCGGGCATCGAGGCTCTTCTTCAGCACACGCCATCGCGACAGCGTCTCGGCCGAAACGCCCAACCGCTGCGCGAGGAATCGCGGCAGTTCCGTCTCGGGGACGGAGACCGCCAGCCGCAGATTGGAAACGCGCAGGGACATTGAGAGGCTTCGGACACGGGGCGGGTTCAGTCGGGACACGTTTGTAACGTGGCCGTTTGTAACGTGCAAAGCCCGCATCGCCCGGTGGGGTGAAGCCATGTTAATCACCCTCCGGGTCTGTTGCAGCGCGAGTGTTCTTTCCTTCTTGTTCCCCTCGCCCCTTTGGGGAGAGGGGTGAGGGGCGATTGCAGAGGACGGCTGGTCCTGACTCGCCCCTCACCCCCTGCCCCTCTCCCCAGAGGGGCGAGGGGAGAAAGAAAGAGACGATCTCAGAATAGACACCCCGTCCTGCCTTCACTTTTCGCCGCCGTTTCGTTGGCCTATAAAACTCCCGTCACTTCCGGTCCTCACCTTTCTGCGAGTGCATGATGCAAGACTACGAAAAGCTCGGGGTGTTCTATCTCGGCAAGCGGTTCAACCAGGAAACGCGGACGATTGAGGACGACCTGCTGCTGTACGATTCCAAGGATTTGACGACGCATGCGGTCTGCGTCGGCATGACGGGAAGCGGCAAGACGGGGCTGTGTCTGTCGCTGTTGGAAGAGGCCGCGATCGACGGCATCCCGGCGATCTGCATCGACCCCAAGGGTGATCTCGGCAACCTGATGCTGTCGTTTCCCAACTTGAAGCCGGGCGACTTCAAGCCGTGGGTCGATCCGGCCGACGCGACGCGCGCCGGCCTGACTCCCGACGAATACGCCACGAAAATGGCAAAGGTTTGGAAGGAGGGCCTCGCCGCGTGGGGGCAGCCGCCCGAGCGGATCGCCAAGTTCCGCGATGCTGCCGATGTCTCGATCTACACCCCGGCGAGCAATGCCGGTCTGCCACTGACGGTCCTCAAGTCGTTCAACGTCCCGGGCGAGGCGACGCTGCGCAACACCGAAGCGATGCGCGAGCGTGTTTCGGCGGCGGCGTCTGGATTGCTCGCACTGCTCGGCATCGACGCCGATCCGATGCAAAGCAAAGAACATATTCTGCTCGCCACGATCCTCGACCGCTCGTGGCGCGAGGGGAAGGACGTTGATCTCGGCACGCTGATCCGGCTGATTCAGAAACCGAACTTCGACAAGGTCGGCTTCCTGGATATCGAGAGCTTCTACCCCTCGAAGGAACGGTTCGCGTTCGCGATGAGTCTGAACAACCTGATCGCCTCGCCCGGCTTCGCAGCCTGGATGGAGGGCGAGTCGCTCGACATTCAGCGGCTGCTCTACACGGCCGCAGGAAAGCCGCGACTGACGATCATCTCGATCGCCCACCTGACCGACAGTGAGCGGATGTTCTTCGTCACGATCCTGCTGAACGAGATGGTTGCGTGGATGCGCAATCAAACCGGCACGGCCAGCCTGCGGGCGATCCTCTACATGGACGAGGTCTTCGGCTACTTCCCGCCGACGGCGAACCCGCCGTCAAAAATACCGATGCTGACGCTGCTGAAGCAGGCCCGCGCGTTCGGCCTCGGCGTGGTGCTCGCCACGCAGAACCCGGTCGATCTGGATTACAAGGGCTTGTCGAACGCGGGGACTTGGTTCCTCGGTCGCCTGCAAACCGAACGGGACAAGGCGCGCGTCCTCGAAGGATTGGAGGGAGCTTCCACGGCGGCGGGGGCGTCGTTCGACCGCGGCAAGATGGAGCGAATTCTCGCGGGACTCGGGAACCGTGTCTTCCTGATGAACAACGTCCACGACGACGAGCCGATTGTCTTCCAGACGCGGTGGGCGTTGTCCTATTTGCGCGGGCCGATCAGCCGCGATCAGATCTCGCTGCTGATGGCCGACAAGAAAACCGCATTCCCTGCGTCGAGCGGTCCGGCCACGGCGCTGCTCGGGGGAGGCACAGCCGATGCCGGCGCGCACCCTGTCCTGCCGCCGGGTGTCAACGAAACGTTCGTCGTTCGCCAGGGCTCGCTGCTCGGCAATGCGAAGCTGCTCTATCGTCCGGGCCTGCTCGCCACGGCGCGGCTGCGGTTCGCTCAAGCCAGCGCGGGCGTCGATGAGTTGAGTGACTTCACGATTTTCCTGCCCGCGGTCGAAGAGATCTCGCCCACGATTTGGGATGGCGCAGAAATCTCGACCGATGCGGAGCCGGAGCAGGACGACCACGCCGACGAGGATGGTGGGTTTGCCTCGCTCCCGTCGGAGCTGAACCGCGCGAAGACGTTCACCGAATTGCAGGCGGCTCTGAAAGACCACCTCTACCGCACGCAGAAGCTGCGACTCTGGAAGTGCCCCGAGTTGAAAGAGGTCTCGAACCCCGGTGAGACGGAAGGCGACTTCCGCATCCGCATCACTCAGGGCGTTAAAGAGAATCGCGACCTGCGGGTCGAGAAGCTGCGGGCGAAGTACGCTCCGAAACTGGCGATGCTCCAGGAACAACTTCGCAAGGCGAACCAGCGGGTTGAGAAGGAGAAGACTCAGGCCAGCCAGGCGACCACGTCGGCCGTGATCTCGCTGGGGACATCGATTCTCGGCGCGGTCTTCGGCCGCAAGCTGGCGAGCGCGACCAACATCAACAAGGCGGCGAGCACGATGCGCACGGCGGGCAGGATGTCGGGAGCCAAGCAGGACGTGGCCCTCGCCGAAGAAACCGTCGGCGCGATCCAGCAGCGACTCGACGACCTCAGCGCGCAGTTCGAGGCGGAAGCCAACTCGCTGATCGAAGGAGCCGCCCCCGACAGCGTGGTCCTCGAAGAAGTCGCCGTCGCTCCGAAGAAGACCGACGTCACGATCGTCAAGCTGACCCTCTGCTGGACACCGTGGATCGTCGATGCCAAGGGGAACGCGAAAGCCGCGTGGTGATGATCCGAGTGAGTGGCCACCGTCAGAAGACTTCAACAAGAAAATGTGGGACAAGAAGATGGGAGAGGAGGAAACCCGAATCTGGCTTTCATCTTCTTGTCCATCATCTTCTTGTTCCTTTCTGTTCCGGCTGAGCCTCGCTCTGTAATTACTTGTCCCGGGCGGTGATCGGCTTCGACGCATCGAGGACCAGACCACACAGGGCCGACAGAACGAAGGCGGTTCCGCAGACGGCGAACATCACGTTCCAATCGCCTACCGTCGGTGTCTCCCCCAACACGGCGTTATAGATCAGCGGGGAGACGGCGGCACCGAGGTTGCCCCACATGTTGGACCAGCCGAGGATCGAGGCCGTGTATTTGCCTCCCACATCCTGTGCGTAAGCCCACACGGCGGGAATGCCCAGATCGACCCCCATCACCATCACGCTGAGTCCCGCCACAATCGCCCACGGCAGCCAGCGCGTGGTCGGGTCCGGCGTACAAGTCATACCAAGGAAGCCGCAGATGCCATAACCGAACGCCGCCAGCAACCGCGTCGAGCAGACCGGCAGGCGGCGTCCCCATTTGAGACCCACCTTTCGCACGGCCAGATCGGTCCACCAGCCGCCACAGAACATCCCGACGATCCCCGCCGCCGTCGGCACCGCCGTCATCAGCGCCTGCTCGGCGAGCGGCACGCCATGCACCTTGTCGAGATACCTCGGCAGCCACGTCACCACGAACAGCCAGCCGATGTTGGTGAAGACCTGCATCAGGCTGTTTCCCCACAGACTGAGGCTCGTGAGGATCGCCTTCCACGGAAACGGCGCGTCTCGCGGTTCGGCCGCCTTCGCCATGCGAGTCATCTCATCGTCGATCAAACTCCGCTCGGCCTCGTTGCACCACGGATGCTGCTTGGGCGAATTGCGAGCAACCCACGCGAATGCGAACGCCACCACAAGGCCCACAATCCCATAGAGGATCAACGTCGGCCGCCAGCCGCGCCCATCCAACTTCGCCAGATCGCGAGGGAACGCGGCCTCCAGGAGGGACCGATTCAGCATTCGAATCTGGTCCTGGCTGAGCACTTCTCCACTCTCAGTGGACTCCACAAGCCGCTTCGACTTCGCGGTGAGCTTGAGTGTCTTGATGACGGATGCTTCAAAGAGGTCTCCGTCATTCAGGCATTCGTTGAGACCGGCGACAATGCGCTCTCGGACGATCTGTTCGCGCTCTCTCACGCGCCAATAACCCTTGGGGTTGGTGAGCGGGAGAATCGACTCTTCCACGTTTCCTCGCTCCGAGTCCGCGAGCCCTTTCTCGCACGTACGACGATATCCCTCATCTTCCTTTGCCATGGACGCTGCGCCGTGGAGCAGTCGCCATTCTTTCCGCCAGTCTTCCAGATCGTCGAATTGGGGTTCGATGCGAGAGACGAGCTTTTCTGAAAGGTCTGCGGATGTCGGAATGATCCATACTCGGGTGAGGAACCGACTGACATCGATTACTTCATTGGCTTTGAAGTTGACGGATGGATCGCGAAGGTTGCCCAGATAAACCATCAGCCACGCGGTCAGGATCGGCGCAAGGACAGCGCCCGCGCGGCCGCCGAGGGCGATGATGGAGCTGGCCGTGCCGCGCTGCGAGATCGGGAACCAGGCGCGGATCAGGCCGCCGCAGACGGGAAAGGCTCCGGCCTGGGCGGCTCCGATGTAGAGACGCAGATGCAGCACCAGCCAGACCGCTGCCGCCAGCCCCAGCAAACCGGTGAAGGCCGACCACGCGAGGATGTAGACGGTCAGCATCAATCGCGGACCGAAACGATCGCTGAGCCAGCCGGACGGAACCTGCGAGAGGGCATACGACCAGAAGAACGCGCTCAGGAACCAGCTCATCTGCGTCTGCGTCATCCGCAGGTCTTCGCGGATGTACTCGGTGGCGATACTCACGGCGAACCGGTCGAGATAGAGCAGGCACGCCATCAGCGTCAGCACGGCGGCGACGCCGATGCGAATGCGCGTCGGCGGCGCGTCGGAGAAGTTCGCAGACAACTCGGCCTGATCAAAACGGGGAGCCTCGGCAGACATGCACGTCTCCTGCGAAGTGCGACCAGTCGAACCATCGTCGGGGAGGTCGCACGGTAGGCGGCGCGCGACCCATCGTCAACCGTTGGTGTGAACGACGAGTCGGGGCCAGGTGGTCCAACGTTCCTGATCCTGCCGGATCGAAGGTGTTTGCCGCAGAGCGGCATTTGATGGTAGCCGTAGGCTTCAGCCTACGGTTTTGAAACCACAATTCTGCAGTTGTCGCGGAGCGACATTTGACGGGTTGAGGTGTCGTGATCAAATGTCGCTCCGCGACATAGACCGTTCCTCGCACGTCATCCGTGGGCTGAAGCCCACGGCTAACATCAAATACCGCTCTGCGGCAAAAAACCAAACACGCACTGACCACTCACTACCGTACCGGGTACATTTTTTCCGGCCGCTCGCCTAAACTCCCGCTCCGCCGTGTGAGAGCATTCGTTCGCACCGCGCGCGTTTTGTTTTTAGCTCCCACTCGAAGACTCTTGAGACGGAACAGCATGGCAGACACACACGCAGAACTTCTCGTGCTCGGTGGCGGACCGGGGGGATACCCGGCGGCGTTTGAGGCGGCCGATCATGGTTTGAAAGTGACGCTCGTCGATGAGGGGGCTCGGCCCGGCGGCGTCTGTCTGAACCGGGGCTGCATTCCGTCGAAGGCGCTGCTGCACATTGCCAAGCTCATCAACGAGACTCGCGAATCGGCCGAGCACGGTCTGTCGTTCGGCGCGCCGAAGATCGATCTCGCCAAGCTGCGCGAGTGGAAGAACACGGCGGTCATCGGCAAGCTGGCGGGAGGGATCACCGAGCTGTGCAAGGCGCGCGGCGTCAACCTGATCGGGGCGCGCGGCACGTTCCTCGACGCGAACACCGTCGAACTGAAGCATCCCGACGGCAAGACCGAACGGCTGACGTTCGACAAGGCGATCATCGCGACGGGCTCGTCTCCCACGATGCCGCCGATGTTTGCCCTCGGCGATCCGCGCGTGATGGACTCGTCCGGCGCCCTCGAACTGGCCGACATTCCCGGCTCCTTACTCGTGGTCGGTGGCGGGTACATCGGCCTCGAAATGGGCACGGTCTACGCGGCGCTCGGCTCGAAGGTGACGGTCGTCGAACTGACGAGCGGCCTGCTCCCCGGAGCCGACCGCGATCTCGTCCGGCCACTGCAAAAGCGGATCGAGAAACAATTCGCCGCGATCCATCTCAACACCAAGGTGGAGGCTCTCAAGGCAACGAAGTCAGGGATCGAAGCGACTCTGGCGGGAGAGGGGATCGCGCCGAAGCAGACGTTCGACCGCGTGCTCATTTCGATCGGACGCCGTCCGAACAGCAAGGGCTTCGGCCTGGAAGCGACCG
Source organism: Schlesneria sp. (assembly GCA_031412755.1). GTDB lineage: Bacteria > Planctomycetota > Planctomycetia > Planctomycetales > Planctomycetaceae > Schlesneria. The sequence continues at coordinate 29,622 of JANODP010000141.1, forward strand.
GCGTGGCGGTGGACGAGAAAGGCTTCATCAAGGTCGATGGACAACGCCGCACGAACGTGCCGCACATCTTCGCGATCGGCGACATCGCGGGCGAACCGATGCTGGCTCACAAGGCGACGCGCGAGGCGAAGGTGGCGGTCGAGGCGCTGACCGGCGGCAAGGCGGAGTTCGACAACATTGCGATCCCGGCCGTCGTCTTCACCGATCCCGAGGTCGCGTGGTGCGGCCTGATGGAGCACGAGGCGGCTGCCCGCAACATCGAAGTCAAAGTGGTGAAGTTCCCGTGGGCCGCGTCAGGCCGCGCGACGACGCTGGCCCGCAACGAGGGTCTGACGAAACTGATCATCGACCCGAAGACGGAACGAGTCCTCGGCGTCGGCCTGGTCGGTGTCAACGCGGGCGAGATGATCGCCGAAGCGACCCTCGCGGTGGAGACCGCCGCCGTGGCGCGCGATCTGGCCGAGACGATCCACGCGCACCCGACCCTGGGCGAAACCCTGATGGAAGCCGCCGAAAGCGTCTTCGGCCAGGCCACGCACTCGTATCGGCCAAAACGCTGACCTCGAACCCGCCTTACGACCCCAGCACGCTCGGGAGACTCTCCGTGCCCACCCTCCATTTCGAACTTAAGCCAGAGCACATCTCGGCATTCTGTCAAACATGGCGCATTACCGAACTCTCCGTGTTCGGCTCTGTCTTGCGGGACGATTTTTGTCCCGACAGCGACGTGGACGTGCTGGTGGAGTTCGATCCGGATGCGCCCTGGGACGCGTGGGACGTGTTAAAGGCGCGGGAGGAGTTGCGGGAGATGTTCGGCAGGCCGGTTGATTTGGTGGAAAAGAGGTGTCTGCGAAACCCTTTTCGGCGTCATGCGATTCTGTCCTCGAAGCAGGTGATCTATGCCCGTCCCGGCGAATGATGCCTCGTATTTGTACGACATGCTAACGTATGCCCAAACCGTGGCCGACATGGTTCGCGGGCTGACGCGCGAAGAGTATCTTCTCGACCGCGTCCGCCAACTGGCGGTGGAGCGGGCCATCGAGGTGATCGGTGAAGCCGCGCGGCAGGTGTCGGACGAATGCCAGTAGGCCCATCCGGAAATCCCGTGGCGTCCGATCATTGCCCAGCGACACGTTCTGGCCCACGACTACGGCGAGGTCGATCACCAGCGACTCTGGCGAGTGGCGGTCGTTCATGTCCCAGAACTAATCGACCAGTTGCGACCGCTCATCCCACCGCTCCCTCAACAGGCTGATGAAGGAACTGACTGATCTCCGATGGCGAAGAAGGTGGCCACCAGCGCGTTCGCGACCGAGGTTGTCTCGCTGCTCACCGAGCTGGGCGAGGTCCGGGCGAAGGCGATGTTCGGCGGCCACGGACTTTACTGTGGGCTCACATTCTTCGGACTGATCGCTCGTGACCGGCTCTACTTCAAGGTCGATGACGACTCGCGCGGGGAGTTCGCCGCGCGTGGAATGGGACCGTTCTCACCTGCTCCCCGCAAGACGATGAAGTCGTACTACGAAGTCCCGCGCGAGGTGTTCGAGAGCGACGAGGAGCTCGTCCGCTGGGCACGGCGGGCGGTCGCCGTGGCCGAAGTCTCTTGAATAGTCGGCGCGCGGACAGGACGATGCTCGCACGCTCAACCCCCACTTCCGTTCTCTTGTCGAGGTCTCCGCTGTGAATCCCCATTCCGACCAACCCCGCTTTGCCGTGTTGATTGATGCCGACAACGCGCAGGCTTCCGCCATCGTCACGCTGCTCGGCGAGATTGCGAAGTACGGCATCGCGAGCATCAAGCGGGCGTATGGCGACTGGACCACCTCGCGGCTGAACAGTTGGAAGAACATGCTGAACGAGCACGCGATTCAGCCGGTGCAGCAGTTCGGCTACACCAGCGGCAAGAACTCGACCGACGCGGCCCTCATCATCGATGCGATGGACCTGCTGTACGCCGGCCGGCTTCAGGGTTTCTGCCTCGTGTCGAGCGACAGCGACTTCACGCGGCTGGCGACCCGGCTGCGCGAGTCGGGCATGACGGTGATGGGTTTCGGGGAGAAGAAGACGCCCCGCGCGTTCGTCGGAGCCTGCGACAAGTTCGTCTACACCGAAATCCTCGTGACGGCGGACGACTCGGCCGAAACCGCCTCCGCTCCGTCCGTCTCGAAGAAATCGGGCAAGGAACTGCGCAGTGACTCGGCACTCGGCAAGCTGCTGCGCGCCGCCGTGACGTCCTCCGCCGATGAAGACGGCTGGTGCTACGTCGGCCGCATCGGCAGCTACATCGCCAACCAGGCCCCCGATTTCGACCCGCGCAACTACGGCTACTCCAAGCTCAGCCAGTTGCTGGCCGCGACGGAAGTCTTCGAGACTCAATCCCGGGCCACCAAGTCGGGTCAGGCTCAGAAGTACCTGAGGCCGATCCAGTCGAAGAAGGCTGTCAGGCCGAAGGGGCGCGCCGACGAAGCGTGATACCGCGCGAATGCTTTGCGACGGTTGCGGCTCGATCCTGGTCGGCACCGACGCAGCTTTGTTCCCAAGCGGGTGCGCGGGGATGAATTCCAGTTCATGTTCCGACGACTTCCAAGGACCGACCTTTGATGCGCCGATTGATTTGCTGCTGGCTGATGCTGCTGGCCACTGTGGCCTCGCGACCTGTTGAACTTTCGGCACAGGACGCTGCCGTCGGAAGGCCCCAACCGCTGAAGGGACTCCTGATTCTTGGCGGTTGCTGCCACGACTACGCGAAGCAGAAGGAGATCCTCAAACAGGGGATCGAATCCCGTGTGATGGCCGAAGTCACGATCGTCTACTCGTCCGACAAGAGCACCAAGGCGCGGTTCGACATCTACGACAACCCCGACTGGGCGAAGGGCTACGACGTCGTTATTCACGACGAGTGTTCGGCCGATGTGAAGGAATTGCCCTACGTTCGGAACATCCTCAACGCACACAAAAGCGGTGTTCCGGCGATCAACCTCCACTGCGCAATGCACTGCTACCGGACGGGGACGGACGACTGGTTCGAGTTCCTCGGCCTGCAGTCTTCGAGCCACGGGCCGCAGAAACCGATCGACATCGCCTTCGTGGCTCCGGAACATCCCCTCGTCAAGGGCTTCCGAAGCGGAGGCGGCTCGTTCGCGAAGCCGCTCGAAAACTGGACCACGATCAACGAGGAGCTGTACAACAACCTCAAGCTGTTCGACACCGCGCGGCCCATTGCGCGCGGACGGCAGGATGTCGGGAATAGGGTCGATGACTTCATCGTCGCGTGGGTGAACGAGTACGGGCCGCAGAAGACGCGCGTCTTCTGCACGACGCTCGGACACAACAACGAGACGGTTGGTGACCCCCGCTATCTCGACCTGCTCGCGCGGGCGCTGCTCTGGGCCTGCGACAAGGTGTCGCCCGAATACCAGCAGCCGTTGGCGGTCGCCAGGAAGGAACTCGTTCCCATCAATCTGGCGAAGGGAAAGAAAGCCACGGCCTCCGCGTCGCAGAACGGCCATCCGCCCGAACACGCGATCGACGGCAAGGAAGAGACGCGCTGGTGCTCGCCCAACAACGACGCCGGCCAGTGGTGGCAGGTCGATTTGGGTGAGCCTCAGGAATTGACCGGCGTCGAAGTGTTGTGGGAGTCCGACGACACAAACTACCGGTACAAAGTGGAAGGTTCGGCCGATGGCAAGCAATGGCAGATGCTCTCGGACCAGACGAAGCGTGATTCGCGAGAACAAACGCAGACGCTGAAGTTCGCCGCGAAGGACGTGCGGTTCGTCCGGCTGACCACGACGCAACTCACTCCCGGCCGCTGGGGCAGCTTCTGGGAATTCGAAGTTCACGGGACGAAGTTCGAGGAACGCACGGTCTCGGGCGGCGAGGATCTCAAACCGCGCAGCATCAAGGGGACGGGACTGCTCAGCGGCATCAAGGCTCCGCCCGGCTTTGAAGTGACGTTGTTCGCAGCTCCGCCTGACGTGAACTATCCGACGTGCCTGGCCACCTCACCCGATGGCACGGTTTACGTCGGCATCGATGAGAACGGGTCGCTCGACCGCAAGGAAGGGCGCGGCAAGATCGTCCGCTGCCGCGATACGAATGGCGACGGCAAGGCCGACGAGTTCAAGACCTTTGCCAAGATCGACAGCCCGCGCGGAATCGTCGTCGACGGAAACAAGCTGATCGTCCTCGCACCGCCAAACTTGCTGGCCTTTCACGACGACAACGGTGACGGTGAGAGTGACCGCTCGGAGACGCTGGTCCAGGGGATCGGTTTCAATCTGAAGTTTCGCGGGGCCGATCACACGACGAACGGGATTCAGGTCGGCATCGACGGCTGGATCTATGTCGCGGTCGGGGACTACGGCTTCATCAAGGCGACCGGTTCGGACGGGCGTGAGCTGGCGTACCGCGGCGGTGGGATCGTGCGTTGTCGGCCGGACGGCTCCGAGTTGGAAGTCGTCTCGCGCGGACAGCGGAACATCTATGACGTGGCCATCAGCCCGGAGTTGGACCTGTTCACACGAGACAACACCAACGATGGCGGCGGCTGGAACGTGCGGCTGAGCCATGTGCCGCATGGCGGGCAGATGGGTTACCCGTCGCTGTTCGTCAATTTCCCGGATGAGATCATCCCACCGCTGGCCGACTACGGCGGCGGCTCACCGTGCGGCTCGCTCTTCATCGACGAACCGACTCTGCCCGAGGGATTCGGTCAATCGCTTTACACCTGTGACTGGGGCCGCAGCATCGTCTACCGGCATCCGCTGACGAAGAACGGCGCGGGCTTCACCGCTGAACAAGAGCCGTTCGTCGAGCTGCCGCGTCCGACCGACATGGACATCGACGCCGGCGGCAACATCTACATCAGCAGTTGGCGCGACGGCGGCTTCAACTTCAGCAAGCCCGAGGTCGGGTACGTGGTGATGGTGAAGCCGCCGGCGGGGACTGGCAACGGGACGGAAGGGACCACAAGGACGGAAGGAAGTGGCGGTGGAAAGAGAGAGCCGGGACCGTGGCAGTTGTTGCCGAGGCTGGCGTCACCCAGCCATACGATTCGGTTGAACGCGCAGCGCGACATCCTTGCGCGGGGGCCGTCGCCCGAATTGGCCGGCGGCATCGCACAGCTTGCGGCATCGAACTCGTCGGTCGCTGTGCGTGTGGCGGCGATCTTCACGCTGAAGCAGTTGCTGGGAGAGAAGTCTCACGATGCGCTCGTCCGTCTGGCAAAAGATGCTTCGATTCGCGAGCACGCTCTGCGTGCAATGGCCGACCGGACGACGCAACTCGCGAACACGTCGCCGCAGCCGTTTGTCGAAGCACTGTCCGACGCGAACGACCGCGTCCGCTTGCAGGCCGTGCGCGGGTTGGCTCGGTTCGGCAAAGTGCCGCGCGACGTCGAAGAGAAGATGCTGCCGCTCACCGTGGATCGCGATCCGATCGTGGCTCACACGGCCATCGACAGCCTCGTCCAATTGCGAGCGGCCGGCGTTTGTCTGGCGTCTCTCGACTCGGAGGTGACCGACGAACAGACGCCCGTGCGGATGCTCGTACAGCGCAATAGTGCGACGGCCGCGTTGCGGCGGTTGCACGAACCTGCGGTCGTGTCGGGCTTGATCGAACGGCTGGGTCGTTCCATCGCCGCGCCGTCGGATGCGATGACGGGCGAAGCGGTCTTGGAAGCCGCGACGCGGCAAATGGTGCTCGCGGCGTTGTGCCGACTCCATTCGAAGGAAGGCGAGTACACCGGCGACTGGTGGGGCACGCGGCCCGACACGAGTGGCCCGTACTACAAACCGGTCGCGTGGTCCGAGACCGAACGGGTCACGAAGGCCCTGCAAACGGAACTGGCTTCCGGCGAAGCGGCCTCGGTGAAGGGACTGCTCACGCAATTGAAGAGGCACAAGATCGAGCTGCCCGGCACGACGGAGCGGATCGTCGCGCTGGCTCATGCGGACAAGGCGTTCTTCGCGACGGCGGTCGGACTGCTCGCACCGGGGAGTTCGCCGATGTCGGGCGATGCCGCGCGGTTGCTGGAGGTGGCGGCGACGATCGACAAGTCGCAGGCCGAACTGCGCGTGAAGGCCCTGCGCGGACTGTTGCGTCGCACCGGTCAGCCCGAGGTCTTGGAGACGGCGGTGCGCACGTTTGCGGAGATCGGCGTGGACGAGCCGAACGACGATATCGTCGCCGCGTGGAACGAGTTCATCCGCGAGCCGGTCTTCGCAAAGCATGTTGCCAAAATCGCCGAGCAGATCGATTCCCCGAATGCGTCGGCAGCCGGTGTGCGGCTCGTTCGAGAGTACTTCTACGCGATCCTCGTCCAGGTGGCGGACAACCCGCGCGTCGACAAGGCCGAGCGCGACGCGGCCCTCAAGCTCGTCGAACGCGCGTGGTCGCAACCGGAACTCGCGGTGAGCCTGCTGCGCGCGATCGGCCGCTCGAACGCCGAGTCGCAGTCGCTGCAGGTCGTCAACCTGATGAAGTCCGAGCACGCCGCGATCCGCGACGCCGCGCGCTGGGCGGCCGCGAAGTTGGAGCTCGATAAGGAACCCCCCGTCGATCCGAAGAAACCGCAGATCGCGAAGCTCTCACTGCCCGAGGCCATTGCCCAGACGGTCCCGATCAAGGGAGACGAGAAGTACGGCAAAAAGTTGTTCGCCCGGCAGGGTTGCAGCGCGTGCCATACGGTCTCGCAGAACGAACCGCTCAAGGGGCCGCTGCTGTTGGACATCGCCAGGCGTTACAAGCGGGAAGAGTTGATCGAGTCGATTGTCAAACCGAGTGCCAAGCTGGCGCAGGGGTTCGAGTCGCAGTTCTTCGTCACCGACAAGGGCAAGGTGTTTGACGGTTTCGTGGTCCGCGAGTCGGGCGACGAAGTCGAACTCCGCAACGTGGCCGGCCTGGCGACGGTCCTCAAGAAGGACGAGATCGAAGAGCGCGGCAAACGCGACATCTCGATCATGCCGCTCGGTCTGGTCGACAAACTGAACGCCGATCAACTGGCTTCGCTGCTGGCGTATATGGAGTCGCTCAAGGGGAAGTAACGCGGCGCGATTTCTTACTCCCAATCTTACTCTTACTCATAATCATAATCTTACTCCTCATCCCGCCTGTCCGCTCGTCCTCCGCCTTCGTCGAGATTCGCGATGCGCCAATTCGACCACGAGAAACTGGCCGTCTACCAATCGGCAATCAAGTTCGTCGCGTGGATATCGGAGCTGCTCGACAACGTGCCGAAGTCACTCGCCGTCCACAATCAACTCGACAGAGCCTCGACCTCAATTCCACTGAACATCGCCGAAGGGAATGGCAAGCATACGGCCGCTGATCGCTGCCGGTACTTTGACAACGCGCGCGGTTCGGCCCTGGAGTGTGCGGCGTGCCTGGATGTGCTGGTGGCACGGCGGCAAATCGTGGTTTCCGTTGCGGAGGAGGGGAAGGGCGTGCTAATTGACGTTGTCTCGATGCTGGTCGGTTTGATCCGGGCGAATTCGGAGACCCGGCAAGTGTGATGCGAACCGGGCGCGGTCGGAACACGCGGCAAGACGAGTATGAGTAAGATCAAGAGTAAGATTATGAGTAAGAGTAAGAGTAAGATTATGAGTAAGAAAAGAATTGGGATCGCGTGAACTCCAAGATCAAGACGCTGCTGTTCTGGCTCGCGCTGGTGGCCGTGTTCGTCTGGCTGTACCAGTCGAGCCGCGGTGGGGCGGCGCGCGCCGTGCCGTTTCGGGCGTTTGAGGCCGGGGTGAAGCTGGGAACCGTTCGCTCGGTGGAGGTCGATGGAAACCGGATTCGGTTTCAAGCGGACGGGCCGAACCGGTTCGAGACGTTTGGCAGCCTCAGCCCCGAGTTGTGGGATGAACTCGCGCGGCGTGAGATCGAGCCGACATTCAGCTCGTCGAAGGGTAACGACTCGTTGATTTACTACCTTGTGATTGGAATCGTCCTGATCGTCGCGCTGGTGTACTTCCTGAGGCGCGTCGGATCGGTTGGGGCGGGCAACATCTTGGCTCTCGGCAAGAGTCGTGCGAAGCTGGTCGAGGAGTCCAAGATCACGTTTGCCGATGTCGGCGGCTGTCACGAGGCCAAGGAACAGTTCGGGGACGTCATCGATTTTCTGAGGGCTCCGAAACGATGGACCAGCGCGGGGGTGCGGCTTCCGCGCGGCGTGCTGCTCGAAGGGCCGCCCGGTTCGGGCAAGACGCATCTCGCCCGCGCGGTGGCCGGGGAAACGGGGGCGAAGTTCTATGTCGTGGCCGCGTCCGAGTTCGTCGAACTGTTCGTCGGAGTCGGAGCGTCGCGGGTGCGCGACATGTTTGAAACGGCCGCGAAGAATGCTCCGGCCGTGATCTTCATCGATGAGGTCGACGCGATCGGCCGCCGCCGCGGATCGGGTCTCGGGGGGAGCCACGACGAACGGGAGCAGACTCTGAACCAGTTGCTCGTCTGTCTGGACGGCTTTCAACAGAACGCCCGCGTCGTGGTGATCGCGGCCACGAACCGGCCCGACATCCTCGACAAGGCGTTGCTCCGCCCGGGGCGTTTCGACCGGCGGATCAGGATGCCGGCACTGTCGCGCGCGGATCGGGTCGAGATCCTCGGGATTCACACCCGGCGGAAGCCGCTCGACCCGGATGTGTCGCTCGACGAAGTCGCCGGTTGGACCGAGGGCTATCACGGTGCGGATCTCGAAAGCGCGGCCAACGAAGCGGGACTGCTCGCCGTGCGGAGGTCGAGGCAACAGGAGTCCGAACCGGCGATCCGTCGCGACGACTTTCACCAGGCGCTGCGGCCGCGCGCGGAGCAAAACCGGTTATTCGACCGGCTCGACGCGGTGTTGATCGAGTCCACCTCGCAGCTCGCCGAGCCCACGGGCCGGGCCGTCGTGCGATTGGTGCTGCGCGACCAATCGACGCTCGAAGGAGACGTGGTGTGGGCCGATGCCACGTACATCAAGCTGCGCACGCGGGACGATGACGCGGGGATTCTCGTTCCCAAGTTGCAGGTGGTTCGGCTGGAAGCGGTCTCGGGAACCGAGGCCGTGTCACGCGACGACGTCGTAGGCGATCAATGGGCCGGACGTCTGGCCGATCTGGCGTAGAGAAAGACCATCATGGACGGAAACGCGTTTTTGGAACGGTTGATTTTTTTCATCCCCGTCTTGCTGTCGCTGACGGTTCACGAATGGGCGCATGCGTGGACCGCGTGGAAGCTGGGAGATGACACGGCCCGACTGATGGGCCGACTCTCGTTGAACCCGCTCGTCCATATGGACCCGATTGGAACGTTTTTGCTCCCGTTGATGGGCGTTCCGTTCGGCTGGGCCAAGCCGGTCCCGGTCAATCCCCTGCGGTTCCATCGGGAGGTGAGCCTGCGCGGCGGGATGATGCTCGTCGCGGTGGCCGGCCCGATCTCGAACGTGTGCATCGCACTCGTCTCGTGGCTGGTGCTGTTCGTCATGGTGCGCACCGTGCCGGTGGATGACCTTCCCGAGTTGGAGAGCGTCCTCCAACTGCTGGTGATTCTGGTCGCCATCAACTTCGGATTGGCGATGTTCAACATGATCCCGATTCCTCCGCTGGACGGCAGCAAGATCGTGGATGCGCTGGTGCCGGACCGCGCGCGACCCGCCTGGAACCGCTTCTGTGAACTGGGGCCCGTGTTGCTGATCGCCCTGATTCTGCTGCCGCAATTGACCGGTTTCAGCCCGCTCAGCGATGCCATCAACGCCGTGATGCATCTCGTTCTTTCAACCCTTCGGCACGCTCGGTGACGGACGGTGTGATGCGGCTGGTCGAGCGGCGTTGATCGCCGGTGATCCGGGTGCAGTCGCTAGTTGGTGGTCACATCTTCCGGCCCGAAGGGCCATCCGTTCTCCCAGCCAGGGCCATCGGCCCTGGGGTGGGGCCACACATCTTCCTCTGAGGCCCAACGGGCCGGCCGTTCGTCGCCAAGGAGCGATGCGTCCGGCGCGCGATCCGGTTGGCATCCTGCCCGAGTCCGTCCAACAACCCCGATCCTCCGCCCCAAGGCGAGAAGAACGGTCGGCCCGTTGGGCCTGCGCTTTGTGGTGGCACCGTCCCCAGGGCCGATGGCCCTGGCTGGGCGAACGGATGGCCCTTCGGGCCGAAAACCAGAACCACCAATTCCCGACTGCACCCGTTGGTCCCCGCCAGGGAAACCGCTCCGCACGGAAACCGGTGCCATGAGCCGCCGGGGCTGCGATTCCAGCCGGAAAGTGGGTGTTTCGAGTTGGAAAGACCACGAATCCCATTGAAAATGCCGGGAATCGTGTCGGGAGGGTGGCGATTACAGTTGGAAAAATCGCGAATCCACTCGGAAAAATGCCGAGTCCAGCCCGGAAAATGGCGCGTCCAGCCGGGAAAACACCGAGTACAGCCGGAAAAATGGCGAGTACAGCCGGAAAAATTGTAAGAACAGCCGGGAAAATGGCGAGTCCAGCACGTGGAAGCGGGATTTTTTGGGCTATTTCCACTCTTTTTCTGAGGGTTTCCGTCATTTTGTTCACTGGACACGTCATTTTCCTTGCAAGACACGTCATTTTTCCTGCAAGACGCGTCATTATTCTTGCAAGACACGTCATTTTTCCTGCTGGAATCGGTCTGCCGTCACGAGGACGCGCCGCGTCGCCAGATGGACGCACCGCTTTGCCAGATGAACTCGCTCTTCCGCCGTGAGTTCTCGCGGGGAATCGGAGAAATGCCGAGTCCTTGTCCGCACGATTCCCCGTCTTTCGGGGACTCTTACGGGACAAACGCCGTGAACGGGAGGCCGAACGTGTCGGCGACCGGCCGGTTGGTGATGCAACCCTTGTGCAGGTTGATGGCGTTGGCGAGGCCGGGATCTATGGCGGTCGCTCCCGCCAGGCCGAGGTTCGCCAGACGCAGCACATACGGCAGCGTGACGTTGCACAGCGCGTAGGTGCTCGTGCGGCCGACGGCTCCGGGCATGTTGGTCACGCAGTAGTGAACGATCCCGTCGACCACGTAGGTCGGGTTCGAATGCGTCGTCGGGCGGGTCGTCTCGACGCAGCCTCCCTGATCCACGGCGACGTCGATGATGACCGCTCCCGGCTTCATCAGCTTGAGGTCATCGCGCGTGACCAGCCGCGGCGCGCGAGCCCCCTCCACCAGAACGGCTCCGATCACCAGGTCTGCCAGTTGAAGCTGTTCGCGGATGTTGTGCCGGTCGCTAAACATCGTGTTCACGTTGGGGGGCATGATGTCTTCGAGATACCGCAACCGATCGACGTTGATGTCAAGAATTACGACGTCGGCCTGAAACCCCGCCGCGATGCGCGCCGCATTCTTGCCGACGACGCCTCCCCCCAGGATCGCGATGTGAGCGGGTTGCACTCCCGGCACGCCCGCCAGCAGGATGCCGCGGCCCAGTTGCGGCCGTTCGAGATACTTGGCCCCTTCCTGAATGCTCATCCGGCCGGCGACTTCGCTCATCGGCGTCAGGCACGGCAGGTCGCCCTTCGGCCCGCGCAGCGTTTCGTAGGCGGCCGCCGTGATGCCGGTCGCCGCGACGTTTCGCGTCAAGTCTTCGCTCGCGGCGAGGTGAAAGTAGGTGAAGACGATCTGCCCCGGTCGCATCAACGGCCATTCGGCCGGTTGCGGTTCCTTGACCTTCACAATCAGATCGGCCGCCGACCAGACCTCGTTGGCTGTCGCCGCGATCGTGGCGCCGTTGGCGGCGTACTGCTCGTCGGCGATGCCACTTCCCAATCCCGCTCCCGTTTCGATGAGCACCTGGTGACCCGCGCGAGACAATTCGTCAGCGCCCACCGGCAGCATCGCCACGCGGTATTCATCGGATTTCACTTCGCGGGGGACGCCGATCAGCATGAGGCACCGGAGGTCAGAGGTCAGAGGTCAGAAGTCAGAAGTCAGAAGTCAGAAGTCAGAAGTCAGAAGTCAGCGGTCGGAGGTCGGAGGCGGGTTCTTATTTCTGATCTCTGACTTCTGACCGCTGACTTCTTCTTCCTCACCTATGTCGCCAGCGGATTGCGGCGCGCACGAGGAGGAGACCCAGACCCAGCAGCGCGAGTCCGACTCCACCGAGCAGCGAGGCCGTCGTGGCGATGGGAAGTTGCAAGGCGGTCGCCAGGGGCTCGATGAGGGCGAACGATTGGTGCGCGACTTCGTGACTGGCTTTGGATTTCGACGTCGGCGGTTTTGGACGCGCGGCTGTCGGACGCTTGACCGACCGCGCCGATTCAACAGGGGAATCGGTGGACTGCGGCGCAGATGCGGGGCCTTTCAAAGTCGGCGAGTCCGGTCCTTTGTCCGGCGACGCGAGTGTCGGGCCACTCGGCTCAGTCGACGGCGTCGAGTCCGACGGAAGCTGGATCGACCGAAAGCCGGTCTGTTGCACGGTCACGGCGGGAATCAGTCGCTGACGGGCGCGTTTCGTCTCGCTGCTCGGACTCGGCGAAGCGTAGAGTTCTCGCAAGTCAGGAGGCAACGGCGCCTTGTTCGCGTGGTGCGAACCATGCGCTGTGCCACCGATCCCCTTCGCCAGCGACATCGCCGGCAGCGCCGCGTCGTGATCATCGGCCGACTGCCACAGCATCGGCTCCGAGTAGCCCACGATGTGGCGGCGCGCCGTCGGTGCGGGGGGCAATGCCGCCGCCTTGAGCAGGGCCGCCCGCACATGATCGGGCAGGACACGATGCTCGCGAAGTCGGACGACGGGCCGCTCCAAGGGAGCCGACTCCGCAGCGCTCGGCGTCTGCGTTTGAGGACGCTCGTGAAAGTTCGGCAGGTTATTCCAGTCGATGGTCTCTTCCGTGGATTCGGGCAGCATGGAATCATCTGCCGGCGCGGGAAGGTCAACCGGAAGGTCAAACTCCGAATCGGAGGAGGACACGGGACCGCCCGCAGGAGTCGGCTCCGTCACGGGACCGGCAGGCATGGTGTACGCACCACCCGGGTTGAGCGATGCGGCCGTCTCCAGCCGGCGTCTCAACTGAACGACGCGCTGCACCGGGAAGAGGTCCTCGGGTTCTTCCGGGAAGAAGTCCTCGGGTTGCTCCGGGAAGACGTCCTCGGGAAAGGGCGGGGCCGTCTCCTTTGTCGCGGTGGCCGCTCCCTTCGTTGAGTTGCCGGCCGGCTTCGATGCCGAATCCTCGACCAACAGCAACTCCTCGGCGAAGGCTTCGTCCTCCCAGCCAGTCTGGGGAGCCGGTTCTGTCGGTGACGACCCGGCTTCGTCGGTGGGAGCCTCCGCCGCCACCGGTTGAATGACACCGTCCAGTGAAACCAGTCTGTCGGCAGCCTGTGCTGACTCGGGATCGTTGAGCGACGTACCGACGCGCGGGACCGCCGTGCTCGGTACCAGCGGTGCGGTTTCAACGGGTGATTCGGTTTCAACGGGCGGTTTGCCGGAAAATTTCACGTCGAGCAACTCATCGATGGCCGAGTCGGCAACCGACGGAACAATGGGCTCTGTCATGCTCGTTTGCGACTCGCCAACGTCCTCGTCGGCCGGTTGCGAGGCGCGTGTCAGCACACTGCGCCGGAACTTGATCGGCCTGCTGGCCAACTCCGCTTCCGGAGTGGGGGTCGGAGGAAGTTCCTCGGCCCACGCCAGTTTGCCAGCGGGAGGCTCGGCGGCCAATTCGGCGGGTTGCTCGGCCACGGTCCGTTCGGCCAGGGCGCGCTCAACCACTTGACGCTCGCGTGGCTGAGCCGGCGGGGACTGGGACGCGATTTCCGGTGGTCGTGGTCCTGCGGGAGTGGCCCGCATCGCCGCCGCGACAACCGTCGGAGTCGGCGCGGCGGGAGTGGCGCGCTTCGCCACGGCGTCGCGACGTGCCAGCAACTCGCTCACCAGCCGAGCCGTCTTCTCGGGGGAGGAATCCGACACCGGACCCAGCAACTGCGACGAGGCTTCCGAAATCTTTGCGGCGCGTTCCGCGAGTTGGACGGCCTTGTCGAGTTCCCCCTTGTCCGCGTACAGCCGGGCATCGGTCATCAAGCGCTGAATCGTCGAAGAGAACCCGTTCTCGGTGGGTGCCGCTTTTTCAACGACGGCCTTCGCTCGATCGGGCTTGGCTTTCGACAGCGACCACCATTCCCCTTTCGCGGACTGTCCGGCCCCATAGGCCAAACCGAACGTCGTCAGGCTTGCCACCGTGATGACACGCCAATTGCGCGGCAGACCGACGAGCCCTTGATGTTTCATGTTCGATCCAACCATTCGCTCACCCTTTGGCGATGCGAGGACGTGCTCCCCCTCGAGAAATGCCGACGGCACTTTCTCCCGCCAATCGGATCGGATGGCGCACGGGCACGGCTTCAGCCGGTCCTGCCGATTTCGCGGACTTGGCGGATTGTCACGAAGAAGCCCCTGAACCAGACCGCCCTGTCTACCGTGGGGCCACACTCGCCGGGGCCTTCGTAGTCGATAGAGTCGTTCACGCAATTTCTGCCGGTGGGCAGGCCGTCGTCCCGGCGCAGCGGGGCCGGTAACTCGCTTGTCGCCCCGAGCGAAATCGCTAAACTCCTGCCGTTCGCGACGAACCCCGCGCGGACCAGACTGTCCAACAGACAAGGACAGATCGAGGCAAGGTAGCTCAGTCGGTTAGAGCACAGGCTTCATAAGCCTGGGGTCGCGGGTTCGAGTCCCGCCCTTGCTATCACGAAAGGCCCCTGTTTTCAGGGGTTTTTCGCATTCTTTGACCACGCAAGCCGGCATGCCGAGTGAACCGTCGTTGCGACGTGTTTCTTGGACTTGCGACGACGTTCGGGAGCCTACTGCTGCGCTTTCTGCTGCGCGCAGTTCATCGTCGGAAGTCGTTGCCAGATCGGATCGCTGTTGATGTTCAACGGGCACGATTCGGGAATTTGGACCGGTCGCGGCGTCGATCAGGTCATCCGTCACTTGCAGATAGTGCCGTTCGCTCACCGCCATCGAATGGCCGATCCACTTGCTGACGGCGTGTTGGGGGTGAGTTCTGGCGAAGTCGGTCTCTGCGGAGCGGCGGAGCGTTTGGAACAGGTCGTCCCACGGGGCGAGTCCCGCGCGCTTGATGATCGTCTCCAATCCACGATGAAGGTTGGAGCGATGCGAACCGAGGCACACGACGTTGATCGTTCCTTCGGCCGCAGCGTCAAACGTCTCTTGCAGGATGTCGAACAGGTCCGCCGTGATGGGGACGATGCGGGTCGAGTCCGTCTTCGGAGCGTAGACCGACAACCGCTTTCGCGCCCAATCGACATCCGCCCATGTCAGCCGATGGGTTTCACTGGTTGACCTCAGACCGGCGAATCGAGCCAGCCCGAACAGGACGCGCCACGCGGACGAATGGCAGGCGTCGAGAATCTTCGCCGCTTCATCAGCCGTCACGTACCGATCCCGGTTTGCGGCGAGGACAGAACTCTTGAGTTTGCGGAACGGGTTGCGGTCGATCAATTCGCGGTCCACGGCCGCGTTGAAGATCGTCTTGGCGTCGCGGGAGTAGTTGCGGACGGTCGTTTCGGTCAGACGCGGCTGGGAATCTTCGCCGCGCTTGTGAGGCTTCTTTTCCGCCAGCATCGCCGCTCGCCAGTCCGCAGCACCGGCCGGGGTGAGTTCGTCGATGGGCGTGTCCGCCCTGAAGTACGTCTTGAGCCGCTCCGCAGTGCGTTCGAGCCGTTCGATGCTGCCGGGCTTCAATTCGCTCCTGCGCTGGTCGATGTACTTCGTGAGCCACTCACCCAACATCGGGGCGGCATTGACGGGGACGCGCGGTTCACACAAACCGAAGCGGGCCAGACGAGCATGGATGTCGTCGGAGACACCAGCCAACCATTCGGCCGTGGGTGTGTCGGGCGACTGATTGAACCGTTTGGCCGTCAGCAGCTTCTCAACTCGACGGCAGCATTCTTCGGCGTCGTCGTGAGTGACGATCCCCAACCGCACCCGGTCGCGTTTGCCGGTCGTGTTCTTGAAGTCGATGGCACGGGGAGGATTCTTGCCCTTGCCGAGTTTCACGATACTGGCCATGTCAGAGACTCCTACGTCTTGAATGATGAACCGTCAGAATGGTAGCCCACTTCGTAAGCGGGCGCAAGGCGTCGCAATCGCGGTTGTCTGTTGCATTCCATCGAGCGACGAAAGAAACGAATGAAACGAAATGAGGGCTGGACTATCGGAATGCCGGAGGTGCGCTTCTTTCGCCTGTTTCGTTTCTTTCGTAACGTCAGGCTGTCGCGTACCACATTTCAACAGAGCGGCCACCCGTCGGGATCTTGTCCCAGCGAGCCAGTTTGGACGAGAACAGCATCTGCAGCGCGGCATCCAATTCGGCCTTTGGCTTGTTCTTCCCGAACAGATGGCTGATGCCGCTCCGACTCACCCCCGCATCTCCAGCGCACTTCAGTGCGTTCAGGATCGAATCGGCCGTTCGGTTGGCCAGGCTGTTGCCGAAGATGTACCTCACCGACGCCTCGCAATAATTCCACAGCGCGAGGGCGGCGTGCAAATGTTCGACCTTCACTTCGGGCGAGCAGTCGAGCACGGCGTACAGCAGCGACAGTCGCACCACTTGAGCTGCACCACGATTACAGATCGCACCGACAGCACCTGGCCGTTCGGCACTGAGGCTCGGGTAGAGGCGATGCCATTCAGCGGCGGCAGCAGCATCGCGACTTACTTCTCGTTCGACCGATGCGAATTCGACCGCGTCTTTGAGCTTCGCGATTTCAAGATCGAAGTCCACGAGATGAACTTTGCCACCATCAGGGAGTAACTTGGATCGCTTCACGCAGCACCACAAGAATCGGTTAGCCAACCCATTCATCATATCGGTCTGGCTCGCCACTTCACGAAGTT
Source organism: Schlesneria sp. (assembly GCA_031412755.1). Lineage (GTDB taxonomy): Bacteria > Planctomycetota > Planctomycetia > Planctomycetales > Planctomycetaceae > Schlesneria. The sequence continues at coordinate 46,470 of JANODP010000141.1, forward strand.
CATCGGCAGTGATATGTCCCACGAGGCTCACATGCGAGCCCGTGGCCTCGGCAGGCTGGTTTTTCGCCGCCGTTCGCAACCTGCCGGAATCTCATGCCTGTCTGAGAATTTCCGAGAGTGTATTCATCTCGCGCGACTTCGCCTTCAGTACCGCAGAGAACTCACTCTCCAGCACAAGCAGCCGCTTGTCATCGACACCGGGATCGGCCACCACGTCTTGGTATCCGATCAACTTGCCGTCCTTCTTGCCCCCTTCGCGAATCGCCTCTTGTTTTATGATTGGATCACGGACCTGCCAGATCAGTCCCTCCCCGGAAACGAGTCCGCTTAGGGTGCGCTTGACGAACCAATCCTCATCGACTTGGCGAACGACTCGGCTAACTTGGTCTCCGCTTGTTCCCTTGCGCGCGACGGAGGACGCCCCGACGATCACTGCGAACAAGTTCGCGTAGTGCCGGGTCGCCTCGATCCGAAAGTACGCCCTCCTGCCGATCACATTGCCCACAGCGACGAGCACTTGAATCAGAATTGCTACGGGATCGGCTTCCGTGTGCGGTTCGATCTTTCGCACAATGTTGCCTGCCACTCCGTAGAATGCTGTGGGATCAATTGGCGCGGGCCATGATTCGATGTTCAGATTCGTCGTTTCATCGCTCGGCATAACGACAGGCAAGATGTCAGCTTGCCATGAGGAATGTCGCCTCCACTCTCGCCCTGTTTGATCGGCCATGTAGCACAGCGTACCGATGGTCACTCCGTCGCCGTTGAAGGTTGCCCACTGCTTGCCACAGTCGCCATCGACATGCTTGTCCTTCGATTCCGCCGACCACCGATCCCACTCAGCCAGCATCGTTGATGACGGATCCACGCTGTGGAGTGCCATCCCCACTCTTATCCATTCGTCGCGGTGCATCGACGGATTGAGTACTGCGAGTGCCGCCAGTGCCGTCACACCGTCGTCGGTAAACCCACGGTTGTCAGACTTCTGAGCGGCGTGGTTTTCGTCAGCAACTGATTTTGTTTCAGGCTTCCATGACTGAAACCATTTCAGCGTCTTCAGCAGTTCAACGGGTTGTTCGCAAACGTCATCGGGTGTTCCGTGAACACGTTGCCCGGTGACGGTGAAGTATCGGCCTTCACGATAGATTTCGACTTCGCCATCGCCGTCTGGTCGGACATATCGCTTGTTGAACTTCTCAGGCAGCACACCACGGACGAACAATTTGACGCCCGTGCCGCTCGGTGAGACTTCGCTGTACGTCGCCAGATAGTCGATAACCTCTTTGGCCCAGTTCTTGATTGCTCCGTTACTTGGGTCTCGGCAATCATCGAGGTCGATGCCGACGATGCCGTCGCCGGTGAGCACGAAGCCGATGCCGCAATTCATTAGCCGTGCCGCCTGTTCGACACTTGAGAAGTCTGACCAGGTGGTCCGGTCCGTCGATGATGCGGCAAGCCCATTGGGCTTTACTGGAACTTTTGTCCATTTCTTGCCGCTCCACACCCACTTCCAACACACCCATCGAGGGGGAGCCATTAGAGTCCCGGCGATCCCTTCGACTTCGATTTGATGATTGGGAGCGAAGTTTGGGTTGCCAAGAATCGACTCTCGGTTTGATTTTGCGCTGGTGATTTGTTCGGCCTCTTGGCCGAGAATAGAGACGGGCATGTGAGAATCTTTCAGTTGAGATCGGAAGAGAATCGGCAATGGCCCCACGTAGCGCGGGGCCATGCCTTGGATGCGTCGGACAGAACGGTTGAATTACTCCGCACGAACGGTGCGAGATTCCACCCACAAATCGACATCGCTGCGGCGAAAGAGAAGCCGCGAGCCGATCCTCACACATGGCAGATCGCCACGGGGGCAGCAGCGATTCCAGACAGTCTTCTCACAGCAGGCGAGAAGCTCGGCCACCCCACAAATGGAGAGCAGCGCATCGGACGGGGGCATTGTGGCGTTGGGCACGGACGGGAGCATTGTGGCGTTGGGCATGATCCTAGGTTCCTGTTGAGTGATGGACTCGCAACAGTCTTCTAGTTTTGAGGCAGGTCGTGACACTCGAATTGTCACGCCTCATTTGTCACGCGCAATTGTCAGCGACAGCACTTTTTTTGCTTGGAAAGAACGTGGTCGTAACTCCTCGCAAGAAAACAATGGGCTTTCAAGGATAATTTGTTACGCCTGCTTTTTTTGCTTTAACCTCGCTCGCGACCGCCGTGTCTTCTCGCGGTTTCTGACTCTTTCAACTCGCTTCCACGGCTCAAGAGCCCCCCACTTAGTGAGCTTCAGTTCATTAGCGCATTCCTTGGATGTTTGAAGCTGACCAGACTTCAATGCCTTGAGAATTCGCTCCTCGTCAGGATCGTATTTTCTTGGCCGTCCGGGACGTTCTCTCTTCATGTGGTTGACAACAATGGCACCGTTCTGATCAGCGTCAATGTTTGGCAACTGCACAGACGTACAGAATGACAATGACTTCATTGCATCGAGTCGTGCGCACAACGATCTGAACGCCTTCGCCGTCCATAGGGGAGGCGGATTGAAGTCATCACGAATCGAAGGCTTCGGTGGTTTGTCAGCCAGAGATGGTGGCGGCTCAGACGCCTCAAACGCATCCACGAGCGGACCGTAGTGCAGCAGCATGACTCCTAGAGTTGCGCTTGCCCACGACAAAAACTTGCGGCCGAAGACTTCGGGCTGGGGGTGTGATGTCGTGAGTTGGTCGAATCGTTTGACCATCTTGATCGACTCCCAATCACGTTCGTGGCGATGCAACTTGTCATGCAGATCAACCAACTGCCGGGCCTCCTCAGCCGCCTTGGCAATTCGGTTTGGTTGATCAGAGAAGCGATGGCCATGAAATCGCTGAGCGAAGGCGATCATGTCCTTGAGTCGCTTTGCGACCCGGCGCATCCTCATCCGCAATTCTGGATCTTTCTCCTCAATCGTCACGAGATGTGATTCATCGTCGAACCGCGCAAACAGGCCGTCGAAGAATGAGCTTGCATTCTCGGCGCGAGTCTCAAGCTGGGGCTTCTTCGGCGGTGTTTGCTTCGAGTGATTGAGCGATCCCTTCGATGGACCGACTCCAGTGGCTTCGGGATTGCCACGCATTTGCAACGGGGCCTTTTTTAGATTCGTCACGGTCTTTCCCATGCGGCTGATTCCGGATCGTAGAGACACAGCACCGACAAGATGGCGGTCCATTTCCCAACCGGAAGGCTAAGTGAGTAGAGTCTAAACCACGGAAAAGTGCGTTTCCGTTAGGAAGTCTCGAATACCGAAATCGGAGAAGACATGTCCTGTCATCGCTAATTCACCTTCCCGCTGCTCCGTTCGGTCCATCAGGATGAATCGCAAATCAAACGGCTTTGGGGCCGAAGGCGAACCACAACCCAATCGTCGCCGAAGCGAGAACTAGTCCGAATCCCATCGCACTCCAGAATCCAATTCCAAGTTTGTCCGCAAATGCGAGCGGGATGAAGAATGGCAGACCGAGCGGCACAAGGATCAATGTTTCCTTTGCGAGTCGCGATATGGCCGGAAGGTCATGGTGCTGCTGCCAACTCATCACGAACGCCAGAATGCTGACAATCGGCAGAGTGAGAAGCAGCGCTCCCAAGCGGGGGAAACGCTGCGAAACATCGGAGACGATCATGATTACTGTCGCCGCGATGACGGCTTTCACGAGAGTCCACATCATGGCAATCGTCCCTTTTGGTTGGCAAAGAGAACCCACCCGGCGGCAACGTCTGGACGGACTTTCCGCCGCCGAGTGGGCCTGCTCCGGATTTGCACCGGATACAGTTCGGTCAGTGAACTGGGATTTGGCTTGTGTGAGTTGATCGCGTCTTTCATTGCTTGGGTGTTGAGGTAGCAACTTCGACGACAACGACTGGCGGTTGTTGCTGCGTCGGATCGACAACCGATGGCATTGCGGGCGGTGGCGTCGGGATGCCGACTGAGGTCGAAGGCAAACTCGGTTCGATGCTGTTGGTGGCGCGTTGTTTGTGCTCGTAGACCTTCCTGCCAAACTTGAAGAACAACGCCGGCGTGACGACTTGGTCGAGGATCGTTGAGGTCAACATGCCGCCGAACACGACAAGCGCGAGCGGGTAGAGAATCTCCTTGCCGGTCTGACCCGCTCCGAACAACAGCGGCAGCAGGCCGATGAAGCTGGTCATGGCGGTCATCATCACGGGGGCGAGACGTTCCAGGCTGCCGCGCACGATCATGTGCTCGGAGAAGGTTTCACCCTCATGCTGCATCAGGTGGATGTAGTGCGAGATCATCATGATGCCGTTGCGGCTGACGACACCGATCAGCGTGATGAAACCGACCCAGTGCGCGACGGACAAGCTCGTGGCGCTGATCCAGACGCGCGGCCAGTCCCACCACGGGGCGGCTTGGAGCGCGGCCCACTCGGGTCGGTTGACGATCAGCAATGTCAGCACCGAACCGAAGGCGGCGAGCGGGATATTGACCAACACTTGCAGCGCCGCTCGCCATGAGTCGAGGGCTTTGCAGAGCAGCAAGAACACACCGAGGATGCTGAGCGAGCCGAGAATCGCGAGGCGGCGATTGGCTTGCTGCTGAGCCTCGAACTGCCCGCTGTATTCGACGTAGTAGCTGCCGGGAAGCTGCCGCAGGTTTTCTTCCACCGGAGCGAGTGCCCGCTTGATGTCGGCCACCACGCTGGCCAAGTCACGGCCTTGGACATTGCAGAAGACGACGATGCGGCGTTGAACATTCTCGCGGTTGAGCGTGTTAGGGCCGGTGGTGTCGAGCACTTCGGCGACCTGTCCCAACGCGACGCGACGGCCGGAGGGAGTTTCCAGAATCGTCTCATTGATGGCTTCGGGATCGCTGCGCGAGGCTTCGTCGTACCAGACGACGAGACCGAAGTAGCGGTCTTCGTCCAGCACCTGCGAAACGACTTGTCCCTTGTAAGCCGTCTCCAGCAGGTCGGCGACATCGCCGGGAGCGAGTCCGTAGCGGGCGGCCTCGTCGCGTTTCACCCGCAGGCGAATCTGCGAAATCTCGATCTGCAGCTCGATCTGCAAATCCACAATGCCGGGGATCGGCTGCATCCGGGTTTGCATGTCGTAGGCGGCGGTGCGAAGTTCGCGCAGGTCTTGGCCGAAGACCTTCACGGCGATCTGCGCGCGAATGCCCGACATCATGTGGTCCAACCGGTGCGAGATCGGCTGGCCGATGTTGATGGCCGCTCCGGGGATTTGTGTGATGCGGTCGCGCACGTCGGCGATGACGACCTCGCGTGGACGGCCGACTTTTTCAAAGCCCCACAAGTGCGCGATCGGCACCAGCCGCAACGCCCCCCAGCCCCAGCCCGGCTTCGCGACGTTGTGCTCGGCCAGTTGCACGTCGATCTCGGACGAGTTGACGCCCTCCGCATGTTCGTCGAGTTCCGCCCGGCCCGTGCGGCGCGAGACCGACAAGACCTCGGGCACGTCGAGAATCAGCCGATCGACTCGTTCGGCGATGCGCTGGCTTTCGTCGAGGCTCGTCCCCGGTTCCATGCGCAGGCTGATCGTCAGCGTCCCTTCGTTGAATGGCGGCAGGAACTCGCCACCCATCCAGAAGATGCTGGTACACGACAGCGTGACAAGAGCCGCGACGAAACTCAGAATCAGAGTCGCGTGTCGCAGCGTGAACCTCAGTACGGTCGCATCGACTCGCTTCAGCCAGCGCAGAAACAGCGGGTCTCGTTCTTCGTCCAGGAGTTTCGCCTGCGGCAATAGGAACGAACCGAGCACCGGCGTGAACGTCAGTGAGACGACCAGCGAGCAGAGCAGCGCCACGATGTACGCCACGCCCAACGGTGCGAACATGCGGCCTTCCAACCCGGCCATCGAGAACAGCGGGAACATGACCAGCACCACGATCAACGTCGCGTAGACGATCGAATTCCGCACCTCACACGACGCATCGTAGATGACATCCAACGCGGGGCGTTGCAGGCCGACCGGCAGGTGTCGGTTCTCCTTCAAGCGACGGTAGATGTTCTCGATGTCCACAATCGAGTCATCCACCAGATCGCCAATCGCCACCGCGATGCCACCCAGCGTCATGGTGTTGATCGTGATGCCGAATCTGTGAAACACGAGGATCGTGAGCAGAATTGACAGCGGCATCGACGTAAGCGAACTGAGGCTCGTGCGGAAGTTCCCCATCAGCAGGAACAGGACGACGATGACCCACAAGGCTCCGTCGCGAACCGCTTCGGTGACGTTCTCGACGGCGGCCTCAATGAAGTCGGCTTGCTTGAAGATGCGGCGTTCAATGACGACATCCGGCGGCAACTCCTTTTGGAGTGAGTCGAGCACTTCGTTGATTTTGCGGTCGAGAACCAGCGTGTCGGCGTTGGGTTGCTTCTGCACGGTCATCATGACCGCAGGTCCGCCGCTGATTTTTGTCGTCGCGTGCTGTTCCTCGTCCTTCTCGACGTCGGCGTGAACGGCTGGCTCCGCATGCTCGTGCGGCAGCGATTCGCGAACGGCGGCATTCACGTCGGGTTCGAGCTTCACCCAGGCGCTGCCGTCGCCGCGTTTGATCGGCCCGCCGAAGCGGACTTCGGCCACGTCCTTGATCCGCACCGGCATCGGCTCGCGCCACAGGACCGGCGTGTTTTCGATCTCTTCCAGCGTGAGGCTCTGCCCGTTGATGCGTAATAGCGACTCTTTCGGAGATCGGACGACGATGCCGCCCCCCGCGATCACGTTCGCCTTCTTCGCCGCTGTGACAAGTTGATCCAGCGTCACGTTCTGAGCGGCCAGCCGCGCGGGAGACGTGACGATCTGATACTGCTTGAAGATGCCGCCCATCACAGTGACTTGCGACACGCCACCCACTGCCAGCAGCCGGTTGCGCAGCGTGAATTCGCCGAGCGTGCGCAATTCCATCGCCTTCGCGGCTTGTTCTTCGGGCGTCTTCAGTTCGGCCGTCGATCGCAGGCCGAGCAGCATGATTTCGCCCATGATCGACGAAATCGGAGCCATCACCGGGTTCGAGTCCTTCGGCAATCGTTCGCGGGCGAGTTGCAGCTTCTCGGACACGATCTGCCGGTCGCGGAAGATGTCGGTGCCCCACTCGAACTCGACCCATACGATCGACAACCCAATGCCCGATGCTGATCGCACACGCTGGACTCCGGTGGCTCCGTTCAGCAAGAACTCGATCGGCCGTGTGACGAGCACCTCAACCTCTTCGGGAGCCAAACCGGGAGCCTCGGTCATGATGGCCACGGTTGGTCGGTTCAGATCGGGGAAGACATCCACTGGCATCTCGCGGAGTTGAATGACTCCGTAGACCATCACGACGACCGCCCCGATCATCACGATCGCCCGGTTCTTCAACGAGAACGAGATGATCCAATTCAGCATGCTGGTTCTTTCTTATCTCACAGCTGCGAAGGCGGTTTGAATTTGAGGGACGCCGCCTGTCGCGACCGCCTCGCCGCGTTGGAGGCCACTCTTCACCTCGACGAGACGATCGTCGGCTCGCCCCAACTCAATGCGACGGCGGTCGAACGTGCCGTCCACTTTCTGGACGAAGACAAAGCTCCGCAACCCGTCCCGGACGACGGCGCTCAACGGAATGGCCAGCGAAGGTGATGGACGATCGGTGGTCAGGGTGACTCGCGCCGCCATATTGTGTTGCAGGGGAGCGGACGGCTGCGACGTGAACTCAATCCAAGCCGCCTGTGTGCGGCTGTCGGCTCCCACCACCGGGCCGATGCGAGTCACGGTTCCCTCCGTTTCGAGATCGGGATACGCGACTAGTTGGATGCGGGCCTTCTGACCAACTTTGACGAGGGCGGAGTCGCGTTCGCCGACGAAAGCCTGCACCCAGACCTGCGTGACATCGTGGATCTCGAACAACGCTTCGTCGGCCCGCACGACCTGACCGAGCATCCGATCGAAGTCCACGATCGTTCCGTTGATCGGCGCACGCACCGGGACGGCGTCGATGACGCGGCCCGTCTTGAGTACCTCGTCGATTTGCGAGGATGTGATTCCCAGCATGAGCAGCTTCTGTCGCAGGCTCGCGACCTGCGTGTCGAATGTTTTCACCTGTCCCTCGGTTTCCAGAATTGTCCGGCGCGGCATGGCATCGCCTGCGGCACGACGACGGACGAGCGTGTCGTGCCACATCGCACCATCGAGATGCGCCCGCAGCAGCGCCAGTTGGATGTCGCGCAGTTCGAGGCTGGCAATCTCGGCGAGAATGTCTCCCGCCTGGACCGACTGCCCCCGATCGACGCGGATGTTTTGCAGCTTGCCGCCGAGTTGTGTCGATGCCGTCGTGCGTCGATCCGCTGGGACATCGACTCCACCGTCAAAGCTCAGAATGCGTTCGACGACGTGTTCGGAGACCGGCTCCACCTTGAGTCCGATCGTGCGGGCCGTCTCCGGTCCGATACGCAGCACTCCGAGGAAGAACACGCTGGACAGTTGATGCCCTCCGCGCGTGACCACGCGGTCGCCCGGAAGCACCTTGCCCGCGAGAATTTCCACGCGCCCCGACGACTGTCGCCCGACGACGACGGCGACCTTCTGGTACTCCGACCCTTGTTTCAGCCCCGATTCCTCGACGAGGACATAACGCTCTGCCCCGTCACTTTGTATCGCCTCCGACGGAACGGACAGGACCGCTTTGGGGCTTTTCCAGATCAGCTCGGCCTGACCATTCATGCCCGGTCGGAACACGGGCGAGTTCTCCGAGTTTTGGACCTCGGCCCAGGCGATGCTCTGATGCGTGAGTGGATCGAGCATCAAGCCGAGTTTGTCGATCTTGGTCTCGAAGACTTGGCCGGGTAATCCGCTGACGGTCAATCGCACCGACTGGCCGATCGCGATGCGATGCCAGTCCCGTTCGAGGACGCCGATCTTCACCCACACCGTGGAGAGATCGACGACATCCATCAGGTGTTCGGTCGGCTCGACGAACTTGCCAACGGCCAGGTCCGAATGCACCACCACGCCGCGCACGGGACTCTGCACCGGCAATTGCAGCGGCTGCTCCTGATCGGCTCCCAGCGAATCCTCCTCGATGTTGATTGCGGCTGCCTTGGATTGCAGGACTCGCAGCGTGTTGAGGTTCTGCTGGTGAGTCAGTTGCGCTTCGATCAGTCGCTGTCCCGAGACCGCCCCCGATTTCGCGGCCGGTTCCAAGCCTTCGAGGATTTTTCCGGAAAGGTCGATGTCATTGCGTGCCTTCTGATAGTCCAACCGCAGCGTGTGCAGATCGAGACTGTCGAGTTCCGCCAGAACCTGTCCCACTTCGACCAGCTCGCCGGGTCGCACGCGCAGCGAGACCACTCGCCCTGGCAATCGCGACGTGACGACGGCGTACTTCGTCCACGGAGCGACGAGCGTCGCATAGGCCCGCAACCGCTCCGTCCCTTCGCGCCGCTCGACCTCCGCCGTCTGCACATCGATCAGATCCCGAGCCGCACGGCTGAGCGAGATGCGTCCCTTGACCAAGTCCACCTGCACGCCCCGCGTCGGCAACGGCTGATGCCCTTCGTGCCCGAAGACTGTCGTGGCGAGTAAGCAGGCCAGTATCGAACAGAAGAATCGTTTCATGATGTTTCTCCGGAACGCAGCCCCGTCGGATCAGCAACAGGGCTGCGTTGCTGCTCTCCCGCACTTCAACACCCCACGCCTACTCGACGTGATGGGCGTACTTCTTCGGATTGAAGTTCTTCCAGCGGGCAACGACTTCCTTCCCGTCCACCGTGAACTTGGCGACCACGAGCAGATCGTCCTCCGGCTTCATCCACGGAGCCTTGGCCACAAAGTGCGAGCATGTCCCGGCCTTCTCTCCCGCCGGTCGCTCCTCGGCGGGAGCCGGTTCAAACGTCAGCGTCTGGCTCTCACCTTCGCCCGCCGTGGCCTGAGCCTCGAAGGACTCGACGGCGATCGCCACCGGCTGCGGGTCTTTATCAACCGGCGTCTCGAAGAAGATGTCGAGTTCATTGCCAGCCGCCGCGAGATGGGCGGTCAGCAGGGCATGCACCGACCCGGCATCGGCGATCAACATCTTGCCGCGCTCGTGGCTGTGTCCATGAGCCGCTTCGCCCTCCTTGTGACCTCCGTCTTTGTGAGCCGCCTGATCTCCCTCCTTGTGATGGGCTTGGCCAGTCGGTGCGGGAGTTGCCGCTGGATTGGCGGGCTTGGCTGGCGTGGAACTCGTACCGCCGCAACCGACAACAAACAACAGCGTGCCCGTCCAACAAATCGACTGAGTGAAACATCGAATAAACATGACAATCCCCTTCAAATAGGCGTGATTCGTTCAAACCCCGCCGCGAGGCGGAGGCCGCAAGGCAGTCACATCTGGACGGACGCCGACCACTCCTGCGTACACCCCCGCCCCGCGAACGAGGCGTTTCTCTAAAGCACATGCGAATTGTGAGCCTCAACGCGCAGCCGCCGAACGGAAACACTCCGCAGGGATCGCGGCCAGGATGAGTTCAACCGGCATGAGCGGTCGGCTGGATTTAGGACCAGACCGACATGGAGAGCAGCGGTCGGGCAACGACCCAACCGACTCGGCACGGCTTCCACGCTAGATTCTGAGAACACCAGTGCGCTCTCGGCGCGCAGTGTCACACAGCGAGGAGACATCGGGCGGTGCGGACGGCACCACACGCGGTGGCGTCACAGCAGCAAACGCCATGTGCTGAACATGGCCATCGGCGAGAGGAGGTCCAACAAGGGCAGCTTCAACTCGGGCCTGAACCATTTCGCCCAACAGCGGAATCCATTCGTCCCCTGTGTCAGAGCGATCTGACGAGTCGCCGGGCGATACGGGCAGAGTCATCTCAAATCCGAGCCACACCAAATGAACGTGCTCAACCGCCGGTTCGGTCAGCGTCGTCTTGGCCCTCGTCGCCTCATTGTGACTGACGCCGCGATCATGGCCGACATCGTTTGGTTGATCGTGGTCGTGATGTCCATGCGAATGAGAATGACCGTGAGCGTGGCTGTGCGGATGAGGATGCCCGTGCGAATGCGATTTCGATTCGCGCTGCGGTTGAGAGTGGTCACTCATCGCATGGGTGTGCCGCAACACCGGGGACGACAAGGCACTGCTCGCCAGAACGGCGATCAGCAGCATGGCCACAATTCGGCGGAATACAGACATCACCGAAGCTCCACGAGCAACCCGTCGATGGGACGCGACACAAGACTTCGCTTCCTCGACGAGCGGAAGTGTACACGCAGCATTGGTCGGTCGCATCTCATCGCGCGAAGTTTTCTGCTGCACATCAACCACGCTGGAGATAGACCGATCCGCTCAATTGAGTTGGGTCAGAATCAACGAAGTTCACGAACACGTCGAATCATCGAGCACGGAGGTACGTCATTGTGCGTTCCGTGTTTGTTCTTTCAGGGTTTGAAATAGCCGTAGCCTTCACTCTGTTTCCGAATGATTTCGACAGCGCCAGAGGGAACTGTAGTCACTCCGGAAAGCAGCTTGTCGGAGGCGATCTGCTTTTGCTTCATCGTATTCTCGCACGCGGCGAAGCGGACGCCCTGCTTGATGAGCGCTGCTACGTGATCGGCGTGCAATGATTTGTCCTTCACCAGGAGCGAGATGCCTGCACCGTGGCACACGACTTCGATTTCGGTTTTGCTGTCCTCTTCTCGAAGGATGTTTTCGAGATTTTTGAGGCCGTGCTCCTGGCGTTCGGAGTCGGCAAAGTTGATATGGACGACGGTCTTGAGCACGGCGGTTTCTTTTCAAGAGGACTTTTCCGGTTGAGGTTGGTTTTCGATGGCAGAAATCGCCACCGCCAACGCCAATACAAGAGATCCTGCAATCACAAGTTTCATTTTTTGCCCCCCTTTCAACAGTGGTGAATGGCGTGTTCTAGCGCTGAGCGCGCATCATCGTTTTTTGAATGGATCATCACGTTCTCGTATTGAAACGTCGAAGCGATTAAGTACCCCGTTATGCCGATCCCCGCCGCTGCGAGGATGAGTGAGACAATGACACCGAGCGACCATCGGCTGGGTCGATAAGGTTCGCCCCGCTGCAAGCGACCGAGAAGACGAACGTGCTGCACAGTGGCCAGCAGGGTGACCGCCACGCCAAACAGGACCAGTGCCGTGCCGATCCAGACAGACAGCCCGGCCGGCAGAGCCGGTGGCTTCCGTTCGGCGACGGCCGCCACCTCGCGTAGGAACAGGCCGAATCGGGCGATCACGAAGCCGAATCCCATCAGCGCCAGCCCGGTGCGAATCCAAGCCAGCAGAGTTCGCTCCGCCGCCAGATAAACGCGCGGGTCTTCCGACATTGTTGATTCCATTGCCTGCGACCTCCCAGCGCGCCGAGCCTGCCTCCGGGCTGGCACCCTCTGCTTTCCGGCAGTTCGTTTCTCCGTCTCTGAATCCAATCCGCCTCAGCTAGCCCTGCTTACCTCCAACTCGAACCGCTCACGAGAAGAGTCACCGCAACTCCAACGGCTTGTGCGGCGAGTGATTTCATGTCGTTTCTCCTGCCGGCTCTTATTGGAACGGGATGTAGGCGTAGCCGTCCGTTTGCAGGTTGATGTTGACGGTCGCGGCGGAGACGGCGACGGTCACTTCAGGTGCGACCTCGCTGAGAGCGTAGCCGTGATGGGCGAGAGCTTGTCCGCAGACGTAAATCTCGACGCCGGCTTTTTTGAGTTGGCGGATTAGCTCCAGGTTCGGGTTCTTGTCTGCCCCTTGCGACTGGGCGTAGGGCTGGCTGTGCTTGGCGTAACCTTCGTGGCTGAGCGCCGCTTGTGTGGCGGGGCCGTGGATGATCAGTGCCATCTTAAAACCGTTCTCGGTTCCCGCCTTGGCCTGGGTGTATTGATTGAGAATCAGTGCGGCGCGATCGAATGCCGTAATAACCTTGCCCGACTTCTTGTCCGAGATGATGTCCAGCAACACCTTCGAGTTCTTCTTCGGCTGCTGAGCGGCATCGGGCAATACGACAATGCCACCGTGATCCTTAATGAGCGGGTGTTGAAATTCGGGGCTGCTTGTCAGATCGGCACCGACGAATGCTGCCGTCAGCATCGACGCAGCCATGACGGTCAACGTTTTCATGTGAGATTCCTTTGAGGGAGAGTGGTGGTCACTTTTCAATGCCTGCGATGGATATGGCGAATTCGCAATCCGTTTCTTCTCGCAGCTTACGACGCTTGGCGGATTTCGACTTTGATCGGTTGTACGTGGCTGATCACGGCATCGCGGCGGTCCTCATCGCGGTGCATTGGCTGCACACGCCCTGAGTCGTCGGTGGCTTGCGCCATGAGGGTGTGATGGCCGGCCTTCGCGGGTGTCGCCCAATCGAATTCCCAGAACCGCCAGGCATAACAAATCGACTTGTCGAGTAACCGTGCCTCGGACCAACTCTTGCCGCCATCTGTGCTCACTTCGACTTTTGCCACATGGCCCTCGCCAGTCCACGCCGCCCCATGTATCCGGTATACGGCATCGGCAGGAATCACTTCGTTCAATGTGGGGCGGGCGATCTGGGCCTTGACCTCAATTTCCGTGACCGGCACGAGGTCGGGCAGCCCCGCGTGACGCTGCCAGACGGTGTACATGAAGCTCTGGAAAAAGCCGTGGAATGGACGCTCGGTGACGAGGATCCGCTTGAGCCACTTGACTGAGGCCATGCCGTACCAACCCGGCACGACAACACGCACGGGGTAACCGTGCTCAGCGGGCAATTCCTTGCCGTTCATTTGGTAGGCCAGCAGCACTTCCGGTCGCATTGCCTTGGCGAGCGTCAGGCTGCGCGCATAGGTGATCTCTCCCGGTGTCGTTGGTTCGGGTGACTCGAACTTGCCTTTGTCGGCCCCTTCGAGCACGACCTCAACAGCCTTCTCCTTCAGGCCGGCTCGCTCCAGCACGAAGGACAGCGGCACCCCAGTCCACTCGGCATTACTCACCGCGCCCTGTTCCCATCGAATACTGACCTGCGGCGGTTTGAGGAATACTCGGCTGTTGCCTGCGCACTCCAAGAGAGCTGTGACATTTTGCGATGGCATCTTTCGCAGTTCATCGAAGCTGATCTCGAACGACCGTTCGACCGCCCCTTCAACCTTCAGCCGCCACGTGTCGGCGTCTAACTCTGGCACTTCAAAGTGAGTCCGAACATAGAACTGTTCATTCGGGGTGAGGAAGCTGCTCAGGGTTGGGAACGGAAACTCCAAGTTGTTGGGATTCCTTTGCCGTGAAATTACGCCAGGGAAAGAATTGCCCACCGTTGCGTCCAATTTCGATGCGGACTCCTCGGCGGATGTTTTGTGCGTGGAGCCCATCATTTGATCCGCGTCCTGACTTTCGGCGTGTTTATGGCTGAGAACGCAAATGGTGTTTCAATGGGGTCACCGTGTGGTGGTTCGTTCCAAAACCACGAGTGCGATCACCAGAAGCGGGACAAAGACCAGCGCGAACATCGTGCGGCGAACGTGAAACAAATCGGCCAGCGTGATCTTGCCGCGATCGCCCCACTTGTTGACCGTCCGTTCGAGAACGCCGGAGGCCTCAGCAAAAACATAGGAGCCGGCAATGAGTCCGAGTAGGCCAAAGATGGCGTCGTAATTCCCTTGGCCAAGGGCGGCGGCTCCCGTACCGGGGCAGTAGGCCATCAGGGCGAAGCCGACTCCGAACAACAGGCCGCCGATGATGTTGGCGGCGTAGCGCGTCGGCTTGATGTGGAGTTGGATCAGTCCCAAATGGTGCAGCGTCAAAATGCCCACCATGCCGACGACGATGGCCGTCAGCATCACCTTCATGACGGTGAAGTCTTCGAGCAACAGCGCGCCGATCAGAATGTGATACTTCGCGACGCCCCCTTTTTGCAGCAGAAAGCCGAAGACGATTCCGAGCAGCACTCCCAAAAGAAGCTGTCCGGCTTTCGGTTTCTCGGGCGCGGATTTGATCTCTTCCGGCTTCGGTAAATCGGCTTTGGGAAGCGGCGGATCGGCGACGGCGATTGATTCTTGAACGAGTTGCTTGGGCGTCATTGGTTGAGTCCTTGTCAGACAGCTTTCCTAGAGCCGGTACATCGGGAATGCGACGGCCATTCCACCGATGAAGAAGCAAACAAGAGCGACCCAGGATCCGACCGAGAGTTGCAACGCTCCGCTGATTCCGTGACCGCTGGTGCAGCCTCCGGCCATCCGCGCGCCGAAGGCCATGAAGGCTCCACCGGCGAACGTGATTGCCAATCGCAACGGCAGACTGCTGGCACCGAAGCGGGCTTCCCACATCGGCGGCAGCCATTCGCCGGTCAATTCGCTGCCATGCCACGCGGCGAGGAACGCTCCCCCGATGGCCCCGACGACAAACATGACTTCCCAGTCAATTCTCGGCTTCGTGTCCTGAAAGTATTTCAGCGATTCGGTGTGGCGTGGCGCGAAAATCATGCCAATCAAACCGGCGACTCGGGCATAAGCGGTCGATGCACCCACCGGCTTATCCGACAACAAGAACGTGAGCCACACGAGCACCCCGATCAGTGCGCCGACGACATAGGGTGACCAAGCCGGTCCTGAATAGGACAGCGGGTCGGTTCCTGCCGACGGTGCAGCGGCGAGAATCGGAAAGATCAGAGTTGGCATTCGGAAAATGTCCATGCGGAAATCCTCGGCTCATTCGAGACGGGGCAACTGCCTTACTTCGTAATCTTGGCTTCCTGATAGCCCGCGTTCGTCCATGCCTGCCAACTTCCCGGCACGTTACGCACATCGGCGAAACCCTGATTCTGAAGCAGGCTGGTTGCCAGGCTGGCGCGATAACCGCTGTCGCAATAGACCGCCACGGGCTTTTGTTTGTCCAATTTTTCCTCGACGGTCTTCGCCGTCTTTCCTTGGAATCCATCCCGCAGGTCGGGAAGAAAAATGTGTTGAGCGCCGGGAATGTGTCCCTTTTTCCATTCGTCGGGCGAACGGACATCGACGATTTGGAGGCCTTCAGATTCCTGATTCACCTCGTGAACCGTCATCTGCGGTGTCTCTGCTAAATCGAACCCGGCGTTGTCCCACGCCTTCATGCCTCCGACGAGATAGCCCGTGAACTTGGCATAGCCAGTCCGCAGGACGTATCTCACGGCCTTCTCGACGTCCTGCTCGTTCTCGACCACGAGGAGGATCGGCATGTCCGGCTCCAGCATCCATCCAGCCCAGATCGACATCTCGGGCGATGCGCTGATGTTGATCGCGTTCGGAATATGCCCGCCCCCGAAGGCCAGCATCGACCGACCGTCAATGAGCACGGATTCGCCCGCTTCGATCCCGGCTCGAAACGCTTTCGCAGGCAGGCCGGGGACGACGGGTAGTCCGCCGAGCACCGGCGGGCCTTTCGCGTTGAGCTTCTTCATCCGCTTGTAATAGATCGGTTCCGGCGGAGCCGTCGTGAGCGCGTAATCCTTGAACTCTTTCTTGTCGGCGAACTGCAAGAAGCTGTTGAACCGCCGTTCGTAGCCAATCGACGTCGTCAGCCGATCCCCGATGTCGGCTCCGCAGGGCGAGCCATGCCCATGTCCGGGGTTGATCAACACCCCGTCGTCCAGCTTCAGGTAGAAGCCATAGAGCGTGTCAAACAGTTGGCCCGCAAGCTCCTCGGCTTGCGCCTGCCCCATGAGGTCCGGGCGTCCGGCTGAATCGGCGAACAGCGCGTCCCCGCTGAAGACGCCCCACGGCGTCTCCGCCCGTTTCTTTTCTGCGATGACGTAACTCATGTGTTCTGGCGTGTGGCCCGGAGTGTGCCGCGCCGTGAGAACGAAGCAACCCAATTCAAACGTCTGGCCGTCTTTGATGGGCTGGTGCTCGAAGCCGTAGTCCGGTCCGCCTTCATGACTGAGATAGATCTCTGCCGTCTGGACGCGCCCTGCCAACTCGCGTGCTCCACTCACGAAGTCGGCGTGAATGTGCGTCTCAAAAATGTGCGTGATCGAAACTTTGTGTTTGCGAGCCAACTCCACATAGATCTCGACATCGGTGCGCGGATCAATGACCGCAGCCACTCCCGTCGCGTCGTCACCGACGAGATACGAAAGCTGCGCGATTCCTTCGGTGAGAATTTGCTCAAGCACCATCGACATGATCGGGACTCCCTAATGGGCCATTCAAGTCCGTGTGTTTGCTATCGAGTGACATGACCTCGCGAGACGAATGGCGGTTCTTTGACGCCGCCCACTTGCCCCGGTGTTTTTCGCATGGGCTTGCGTTCAAAATACTCAACCGCAGCCAGAAAGACGGCGACGACCAGCAGCAAACCCACGATGACGAGCCACGGCGAAACTCCCAGCACGTCCGGGATGGCGATTTTGTCGCCATCGCCAAAGCCTTTGATCACCGGCTCGATGAGGGGATAGGCCGCGACGAACACCGTCGCGCCCGTCAGCATTCCCAGCACACCGATCATCGCACCACGGTTCCCTTCGCCGCAGGCCGCAACGCTGGTTCCGGGGCAAAGGCCGAAGACCGCCATTCCGATGCCGAACAAGACCGCGCCGATCAACACGCCGCCATACAGGAATGGCTTGATGCTCAATGTCGCCAAGTCTGCCTCGACCAGTCCGTAAACGCCGATCGAACCGACGGCCATCGCGACCAGCATCACCTTGAGCACCTGCCAATCCTTGAGCAAAAACTGGCCGACAATCACCTCGAACTTCCCGACGCGCCCCTTTTGCAGCAGGAATCCAAACACGATTCCTGTGATGAAACCCAATGCCAGTTTCTCCGGGGAATCAAACATGATCGCCTCCCTCTTTCCCGTACATCGCGAACGCTGTGACGGTTCCCACGGAGAAGGCCAGCAAAATGAACACCCAACTCGAAACGGCCAATTGCAGTGTTCCGCTGATGCCATGCCCGCTGGTGCAACCGCCCGCCATCCGAGCGCCGAACATCATCAGCGCACCGCCAAGGAACGCTGCCGCGTAGCGCTGGGCAACGCTGTCGCCAAAACGCCAGCGCCACAAAGAGGGAACCTTCTCATGCTGACGGTCACCCGACAGCGACGCGCTGAAGAACGCCCCAACCAACACTCCCAAGACGAGCATCCATTCCCAGTCGATCTTGGGTGACTTTTCATCGAAGTATTTGTTGTGCCATTGGCCCGCCTCGGCGACTTGGGGTACGACGGCCTTTTCGGCCAGCGCCGCCGTGTATTCAAACGCGGTCGTGATGCCGATCGGCTTATTCGCCGTGGCAAAGGTGAACCAACTCAACAGGCCGATGCCCAAGCCAACGAGATAGGGAGACCACGATTTCATCGCGAAGGGGTTGGTCATGACTCACCTCGATATGAATGTCGAACATTCTTCTGGCCGGTTTGGTGCTCGAAAGGGGGCCGCTCTGGTTGCTCAGAGTTCAACCCGCACCCTCCGCTCCCGCAACCAGTCCCGCACCGACGAGCAAGCAAGAGGAACAAGGCGAAAACTCCAACAAACATCGCAACGTCGTACCATTCGTTCATGATGCTTCTGCTTTCCTATGAGGACAGCAACGTTTATGCCGCTGCGAGCTACTCCAGCTACAAGAGCGAACCAGACTTCTGGGACTGGAGAGTTCGGCCTGCCGGGGCTACTCAGTTTCCTGTTGGGTCGGGAACGTGATTGCGGCCATGCCAGCGTCGAGTCCAACGAGAAACTATCGAACGGCGGACGCGAACCATGTCACAGTTTGACGCTCCGCAATCGGAGCGCATTGCCGACCACCGACAACGAACTGAGGCTCATCGCCACACTGGCCCAGACGGGTGAGATCAGCAGACCGAAGACCGGGTAAAGCAGCCCAGCCGCCACGGGGACGCTGGCCACGTTGTAGACAAACGCGAGCACCAGATTCTGTCGGATGTTGGCCATCGTCGCCCGACTCAGACGGAGAGCACGAACGAGCGACCGCAGATCGCCGTGAACGAGTGTGATCCCGGCACTCTCCATCGCCACATCAGTGCCGGAACCCATTGCAATGCCGATGTGAGCCTGAGCCAGCGCGGGGGCATCATTGATCCCGTCTCCGGCCATCGCCACGACACGGCCCTCGGCTTGCAGACGCTTCACCACGTCCAGCTTTTGATTCGGCAGCACCTCGGCAATCACTTCGTCGATGCCTAGAGATTTGGCGACTGCATCCGCCGTGCGGCGGCTGTCGCCGGTCAGCATGATTATTCTCAATCCCGCCTCGTGCAGCGTGCGAATGGCATCGGGCGTGGTGGACTTGATCCGGTCAGCGACACCGATCATTCCCGCGAGGCGTCCGTCGATCGCGAGACTCATCACGGTTTGCCCTTCACCGCGCAGTTCGTCCATGCGAACGGCGTGGTCCGCGAGGTCGATCGCTTGATCCGCCATTAGTCCCGCGTTGCCCAGCGCGACGCGATTTCCCTCAACGACGCCGGTGACTCCCTTGCCGGTGATGGACTGGAACTCATCCGGTTGAACCAGCGTCACGCCCCGCTCTTCGGCCCCCTTCACGATGGCATCGGCCAGCGGATGTTCGCTGCCTCGTTCCAGAGACGCCGCCAGCCGCAACACCTCGTCCGCCGTGAAACCCTTGGTCGGTTCGATAATGACCAAATGAGGTTTGCCTTCGGTCAGCGTCCCGGTCTTATCCACAACGAGCGTGTCGGCGCGTTGCAGAACTTCGAGCGCCTCGGCGTTCTTGATCAGGAACGTTCTCCGCCCCGCGTCCCACTCCGACCATGATCGACATCGGCGTCGCCAGCCCCAACGCACACGGGCAGGCAATAATCAGGACGGAGACGGCATTCACGAGAGCGTGTGCCAGCCTTGGTTCGGCCCCAAATAGGCTCCACACGACAAACGTCAGCACGCTCACCCCAATCACGGCAGGGACGAAGTACCGCGACACCTGATCGACCACTCGCTCGATGGGAGCACGAGTCCGCTGGGCGTCACCAACCATTCGGACAATCTGCGCCAGCAGTGTCTCGGAACCAACCTTCTCGGCTCGGATCAACAGACTGCCCGTGCCGTTGATGGTGGCCGAGATGACTTTGTCGTCCGGTTGCTTCTCGACCGGCATCGGCTCACCTGAGATCATGGATTCATCGACAGAACTGCGTCCCTCGACAACGATGCCGTCAGCGGGCATTTTCTCACCGGGTCGCACGCGGAGTAAGTCATCGCGCCGAATCAGCTCCAGCGACACATCTTCTTCCGCGCCGTCGGCCGCGACTCGACGGGCCGTCTTCGGCGCAAGGCCCAGCAGTCGCTTGATCGCTCCGCTCGTCTGGCTGCGGGCTTTCAGTTCCATGACCTGACCGAGCAGGATCAGGACCGTGACGACGACCGCCGTGTCGAAGTAGGGCATCACCGAACCGTTCGCGTGGCGAAAGCCTTCGGGAAAGACTCCCGGTGCGACGGTGGCGATCAGGCTGTAGGCGTAGGCCGAGCCAACACCCAGCGCGATCAGCGTGAACATGTTCGGGCTGAGGTTGCGGATCGACAGCCAGGCCCGCTCGAAGAACGGCCAGCCGCACCAAAAGACGACTGGCGTGGCGAGCAACAGTTGGCCCCAGTTCAGCAGTGCCGCCCAGTGGTGGAGCGGATTGTTGGGGAGCATGTCGGCCATCGCCACTACGAAGACCGGCAGACCCAGTACAAGGCCAACCCAGAATCGTCTCATCATGTCCGACTGTTCGTGGCTTGGACCGTCCTGCAACTCGACGGTGCGCGGTTCCAAAGCCATCCCGCATTTCGAGCAGGGGCCGGGATGATCGCTCACGACTTCCGGGTGCATCGGACAAACGTATTCCACCTTCGAGGTCGCAGGGTGGTCGAGCGGCTCCAGTCCCATGCCACACTTCGGACAGATGCCGGGACCAACCTGTAGCACCTCCGGGTGCATCGGACAGGTGTACTCAGCCCCTTTCGTCGTTGCCGCCGAGGTAATCGGAACGGCCTCCTTCAAATATCGCGACGGATCGGCAACGAACTTCTGCTGGCAGTGCTTGCTGCAAAAGTGCCAGGTCTGTCCCGCATGGTTCGCAGTGGCTGCCGCTTTGTCGCGAACAACCGTCATGCCACACACGGGATCGAGTGCCGTTATTGCCTCCTGCGAATTGTGCCCGCAACACGAATGTTCGGTCTGCGGCGTCGAGAAGCGATCGGGGGCCGCACTGAACTTTCGCTGACACGACATCGAGCAGAAGAAGTAGGTGGTCCCGTCGTGGACATGCGAAGCCGCCGCGTGAGCCGGATCGACGGCCATGCCACACACCGGGTCAATCGCGGGCGGTGAGGCTGCATTGAGAATGGGAAGTACGGAGCCAATCGAGTTCATGACGTTGCCTTTGAGTAAGCTCATCCTCAGTCCAGATCAGTCCACTTGAAGGACCGCCGGAATCGTGAAAACGTGTTCTTGTCGCTGGAACTGTCCCCATGCCTTGTAGATTCCGGGGCGAGCTATGTGTGTCGCGAACTTCACCTGTCCATCGGGTGCAGACTGTGTTTCCGCGTGAGCGTGAACGTACTCACCCGTCGCCGCGCCGATCACCACCAGATGACCCATCGCGCCGAGATACGGCTCCAAATCCGTCAACGATCGACCATCGAGATCGCGGTGCGCGAACGTCACCAGCCACTCACCTTCGCCGCGCTGCACGGAGACTTCCGTCTTTGTCTCGGATAGGGTGACGACGACCGGCACGTTCGCCTTCAGTTCGGGTGCAGCAGGCGGTTCGCCAGCAATACGCAACTCGTGACGAACGGTCTGTTGAGCTTCCCCTTTCGCCTGGCAATCCACGAAGAGCCAGTATGTTCCGGCCGTGGGGAAGGCGATCTCGACCGTGGCCTTGCCATCGTCCGCGACGGTAGGATGCAGATGTTGAAACTCGTCGAGGGCGTCTCGCACCACGATGAAGTGCATGACTCTCTCGTGCAGCAGATCAAACACGCGCAGCGTTTCGCCATCCCGTTCCAGATGAAACACGAGCTTCGTGGACACACCCGGTTTCAAATCGTCGGCTCCGGCATCCATCACAAATTTGGCAGGTGTGGCCATGTCAGCCATCCCCGGCATCCCCTGATGACCGGCATGATTGCCCGGCGGAGTTGCTTGTCCGTCGTGTGAAGAATGGTCTGCGGGTGGAGCGACCGGCGTGGCTGCTTGTCGTCCGCAACCAAGCAAGCTCAGGAAAATGATCGCGACACAGGATCGAAACATGGAATGACTTTCGGTCTGAAGAAGGTGAATCGACACAACGGCACTAACGCGCCTTCGCCTTGCCGACATCAATGCGTGCGGCAAACACCACGGGCTGCCCGTTGAGTTTGGATTCCCAGCAGGCGATTACCGGCCCCTGGCCGTTGGCTGCGGAACTGACCATCGGATCCCGAGCGGCTCCGGCTAGCTTCTGCGGCTGCTTGGAGGCGGGACTCTGCACGAACAGATCGCCCTCGCGGCTGGCCGTCCAAACGATGACGGGACCGCTGGCCGAGGAGGTGATCCACGGTTGTTCGCCGCGCCCCAGCAATTGTTCACGTCCGCCGGTACTGGCGGCGGAGTAGACCTCACCGTTCCTTCGCCAGACTGTGACGAGTGAGCCTTTGGGACCGGCGGTCAGCATCCCGCCATCCATCGGGCAGGAGTTGAGCTTCCAAGATCCCTGACCGACCTTCTTCGCCGGGATGAATGTCTTGCCGTCATCCTTGGACGTGGCGACATACATGTCCCGGTTCCCCGCCAGCGAATTGCGAAACATCACATGCACGGCGTCGTCGCTCACCATGATCGACGGATGGCAGCATTCGCAGACGCTGCCGCCCGGCGAGCGATAGACC
The DNA here is from genome assembly GCA_031412755.1 of Schlesneria sp. Classification (GTDB taxonomy): domain Bacteria; phylum Planctomycetota; class Planctomycetia; order Planctomycetales; family Planctomycetaceae; genus Schlesneria. The sequence continues at coordinate 69,301 of JANODP010000141.1, forward strand.
AAGACGTTGGCTTGCCATGTGGCACCGCCGTCTGTGGACCTCGACGCATAGACCTCGGATCGCTTCTCGCGCAGATCGAGCCACGTCGCCCACACCGATCCATCGGGACCGGACGCCATGCCGTGCAGTCCCTCGCGTGCGGAATCGGCCGCGTCGTTGACTCGAACCGGCCCCTGCCACGTCGCGCCGCCATCGGCCGAACGCCACGCGAGCACGTCGCCGTCACGGCCCTTCCCCTGCTTACCGCCCACGGCCGTCACAACCACGGCGTTTCCCGAGACACTGACGCGCGGCCCGCGTCGCATCCCCAGCGACATGTTCGGCACACGACACGCCTCTTGCGGCTTTGAGAAGGTGGCCCCGGCATCGGAGGACTTGCAGTGAAAGACGCTTTCGCCGGAACCATAAATGAGATGCACTGTGCCATCCGTGGCCACAGCCGCCTGCGGTTGTTTGGGGGACTGGCCTCCTTCGCTCGTTGCGACCACGGCAGGTTCAGCGGCCAAGAGGGGCATGGCCAGCAATCCAACAACCCAGCAGGTCAAACTTCGGCAGAGACGTGTCTTCATGGTGATTGCCTTGGAGAGAATGAGTGTTTGGAAAAAAGTGTTGGAAACAATACCAACCGTCCCAGGGCGGGAGATGCGGAGGGGAGCCCCCTCCCCACCCTGAGACGGCGGAACAGGTCACTTTGTCGGCTTGGTCTTGAAGGTTCCCGCTGGTCCCTTCAATTCGGTGGGCTGGTAGCCCGCCCCTTCGACAGCTTCCCACACGGCTTTCGGCGAGAGTTCCTTGCCATCCGCCGTGACCACGACGGCCGAACCCTTTTCAGGATCGACGCTGGCCGATTTCACATTCGGTACGGCTTGCAGTTTCTTCGTCACCTTGTTGCGCAGGACACGCAGTGCATCCCCTTGATCGAAACAAGCGTGCTGCTTGGTGTCTCCGCTGCACTGCCAATCGCCGCATACGCCATCATCCACGCGAGCACACTCGCCACCACCGCAGAGCTTTTCATGATCGACTCCTTGAACTGATCGAACAACTTTTTCACTCACACTTCTGAACTCGGTGAATTCACACCACCGCTATTGAGCCGCCTTGTTGCCATCCTTCAGGGCGGCGACCTTCGCCAGCGTCTCGTCTGGGTTCTTGAGAGCCTTGGTCTTGCATCCGGTACAGCAGAGGAAGACCGGCTCGCCCTTGATTTCCAGCTTCAAGGGCGTTCCCATCGAACCGAGCTTCTTCTGATTCATCACGGCACAGAATTTTTGGACCTCAGCGATTTGGCGATCTTCCAAACTCAGCTTGGCCAACGCCGCCGAGACCTTGGGGTCGGCGGCCTCGGCAGAATGTTTGTCGTGACTGGCCTGCGACGACGATGTCGTTGTCGCCGGTGGAGTCTGCGTCTGGCAGCCCACTGTCAGCAGGACCGCAACAAGGGACAGAAGTCCGATGGCCATCTTCCATGAATGAAACATAAGCTGATCTCCGATAAATGGTCCTCGCGGCAGTGCCGCAGCCAGGACGGGAATCATTTGATGTAAGTGTCCGGGATATTCACTTCTTCTGGCTGCTCTTTGGCGAGCTTCACGAACTCATCCACGCACGGTGGGCAGCAGAACTGGTACGGCTTGCCGTCGATGACCCAGGTGAACTTGGGATTGGCCTTGGTCATCGTGATCGGACAAATGCGATCGCCGGACTTGGGCTTCATGTCGTGCGACGAGATGACTCCCTTGAACTTCTGCGAGGCCGTCACTTTGCCATTTGCCGCGATGTCGTCCTCGGTGTATTTGCCACCCGGCGTCAGATACAGCGTCTGCTCTTCAGCGGCTGGCAAACTGGCAGGCATCTCTTCCTCATGAGCCGCCGTCTGCGTCGTGAACCCGACGCGGAACCGCTCGCCGTTGATCCGAATGTTCGGGATCGTGACTTCCAGCGGCTGACCTCTCAGTTCCTCCGGCAACTCCCCAACGAACTGAGATGTGTGGCCCGGCGCGTCCCCGTCTTGAGGTGCAGCGGACAACTCGACGGGCACCGCATCCGGCTGGCCGACGACTTTGACATACGCCTTGATCGGTTGCTCTTCGACTTCCTGAATGCGCGACTCGTCTTTGCCGAGCGTGAGCAGCCGGAACGTCCCCCCCTTCTCAATCACAGCCTCGGCGTGATAGCTGTCGGTTCCGATGGGGACGATGACTCCCCCATGCGATCCCGGCTTGTGAGCGTGATCGCCGTCGGTCGGCTTGGCCACCACGCTTGAATTGTTGGCGACAGTTGGAGTGCTGGGATTGGGAGGCATCGCCGCCGTCCCACCCGGAGCCATCGTGATTGTTGGTTTCGCGGCCTCAGTCCGTGGAGTCTGGTTCTGGCCGCAACCGATCGCGGCCAGTAACGAGACACCCAACAGCGCGAGGCCATTGATCGAGAAGACATTGCGTGAGTACATGATTGAGTTCCTCTGTTTCGCTCGCGCAGCATCATGCGGCGGCCGAAACAGCCAAAATGGAAAGATACGACAATGCGGCGACCTGCCGAACAATCACTGTCGCGAAGCCAGAACCGTCCGGGCTGCCACTCTGCTCGGCAGAGGAGCCTGACGGGGCGAGAAAAAGATCAGCAGCGCAGCGAGTTCACCGCGCGCAAAATGCCCACACCATCCAGACGCGGAAAGGCCGTGGACCGGATGTAGGTCGCCTTCAACTGGACCACTTCCACCAACGATGGCCGTCCGAGTTGGGGCACGAAGGCAAACTGACGTGCCCATCCGTCCCATGAGAGAGTCGAAACGATCACATTGCTGGTCAAGTCGGCCGAAACGACCTTCCCCTTCTTGCAGGGGCATTCGTGACCTGGACTCTTGGATGAGTCGGGGCATCCGCCGGACGAATCGTCGGTCGTGTGGCAACAGCACGAGTCAGCCGCTGGCTGCTCTTTCAAGGTCGAACCCCAGGTTCCAAACGTGCAGCAGCAGAACGACTGCCCGAAGAGCGTCGTCACCATCAGCAGCAGTGAAAGAGCCTTGCGTCCCAATGTTTGTTTTCCATCTGGGCAAGATCAAACTCACCCGGTTCATCTTGACTTATAGTATCGGCCGGTCAAGGCGCGAAGTGCAGAATCATTGGCTGACGTGCCCGCAAGCCCAAGAAAGTGGCCTACCAGCTTACGCCGACAGGCCACTGTTCAACAGGTCACTTCAACTCGTTAGCCAACTTCTTGGCGCGAGAATCGGTGAGTTACTTCGCCATCTTCGCCATGTCTCGACATTCCTTGGCGCAGTTGCGGCAAGCCTTGGCGCAAGCGGCCATCTGCTTGTCATCGGCTATTTTCTCGCAGGCAGCGGCACAATCGTCACAACATTTCGCGCAACATTCCGCCGCAGCGGCCGAGAAAGCGCTCTCCCGAGCGCACAACGACGCGCACAGCTTGCAGCAATCTGCGCAATCCACACAGCAGTGCATGCACTTGGCATGATCCTTTTTCCCATCGGCCACGAGCGATGCGCAGTGATGGAAGCACGAATCACACGTCACTTGGCAATCAGCGCAGACGGCTGCGCACTTCAACATGTGGGCGGAATGTGGACTGTCGGCCGCGAACGCGGATGCGTTCACAACGAGTAGTGCCAAAGCCATCGCACCCTGTGAGACCATTCGGTAATTCATAATCATCGTCTTTCTTTGCAATAACCCGCGAACCGTTTACGAAAGCAACATGCCTCCGTTCACCACTGGCCTTTCGAGCCGGTGATTCGTTTGGTCCGCGCTGCGTGCTGCCGGATCGTGATGCATCACGATCCGAACTCCATGCGTTCGGCACGCTCTCGAAACCATAGGGCGAGAGATTTCGCTTCTGACGGAATGTTGCGGCAGCGTCGGTTGTGGTGTCGCCCAAGCATGCGCGATCCGAACCACTGTCTCCCAAGGGAGCGAACTGGCAATGAGCCGAATGAACCTGCGAAGTCTCGCGTTATTTCTGTGGTGAGCCGGAAGGCTGGCACCGCATCACTACTTGGCGGCGGCCTTCTTCGGCACGGCAAGTGGCTCCACCTTGAGATGCTTCATCAGCTTGTCAGTCTCCAACTGAGCGGCCTCCAACTCGTGATGGATGTCCACACAGCAGTCGGCCATCTTGCCCGTCGCATCCTTGTTCTTGCAGCAATCGTCCAGCATGTCGCAATGCGTCAAGACGTTCGCATAGTGCTTCTGGATCGACTCGACCAACTTGGCCGCTTCGGCATCCTTTGGATGCGATGCTTTCACATCCTTCAATGCGTCGCTGGCTTTCGTCGTATTCTGCCGAACCGCTTTCGCCTGCTCTTGAAGCACGGGAAGCGGCGCGGCCGGTTGAAGCTGTGGCGCGTTGTACATGAACCGCGTGTAGTCTTGAGCGTGGCGGTTGTACGTTTGGGACTGATGCGTCCCATAGTCTCCTCGGAACTTCCAGGTTGCGTCGGTCACATCCTGCGCGAACACGGATGAAACCATCGCCAAAGCCAACAGAGCGGCCAAATTCAAACGGGTAAAAGTCGTCATGTTCAGTTCCATTTTCTGCCAAAGGGTGTGTTGGGTTGATGCCCGATCGCGGCGTGCGACGGCTCCAATTCGCTGGGCGTGTGTCCGCAGCAAGGGGGGAGCGTCAACGTCTACATGACGTTGAAAAGAATGGCGTCGGTCGGGTTGTCAGCAGGGACCGCATGAGGTTCCGAAGCGAGAGTCAGGCCGCATCAGGGCGGCCTGAGCCGACAATCAGCACAACCAGCGACAGAGTACAGCGCAGCAGTCCGCCCCCCGCAACGCGACGACATCTCTTCGCCCGCCCTCCATTCCGACGGGACGAACATCGCCGACATTGAACTTGATCGAGGCGATTGGCTGAGCGAGATCGTCGAAGAAGTTAGCTCGGTGGCCCGAAACCGTGAACAGCTCCGACATGGTTCCAGCACACACATTCTTGTTGCAGCGACACTTGTGCGGAAGAGGAGCCTCACACACTTCGTCGGGGACAACGATCGCCAAGTCGTCAGAAGCGTCGTCTTCGCGTGCGGCTTCACCACAGCAGCAATTGGCGGACTGTGCAGAACCATGTACTCGCGAGCAGCAACACGGCCCAAATTGAAGAAGCTGGGAAACAACGAACGCGACCGTCAACCACAATCGCGGTTGTTTCAGCGTCGCTAGATACCCGTTGATTCTCATTCTGGCTTTCCACGAGGGACGACATCGGCGTCTCCAAACGTCGTCCATTCTGAAATCATTGCGAGCACGCTCCCAAATCGCTGAGCATCCAAAACACACCGAGCGGACATTTCGCCAAGGGCATCTGTCAGTTCTTGTCATCTCAACTTCGTTGTCACAGCCAACCTGAATCGTGAGTCATGTGACATCAGTGAAAGAGTCCATTCGCATGGCCTGTGCCACTCGAAGAATTTCCCGCAGATGACGGTTGTCAAGCAGTATTCTGCTTGAAGTGCGTCACTTTCGAGCCTCTCCTATGCCTGACGGCGAAGGGCAGGTGGCGAAATCTTTCCAGTTGGTAAAAGACTATTCAGCGGCCTTCCACGAGAGGGAGCGGCACATTGCAACCTCCAATCCAAATCTCAAAAACACCGAGTGGATATTCACCTGATGAACTCTCGCCGCTGTCGAGTGGCGAAAAAAAAAGCCGACGCGGCAGAACACCCTGAAGGTATTCCACCGCGTCGGCTTACTTACTAACTAGCCTCCCAGCGTCGGCCGGGCTGCTCTTTATTTAGTCATCCGTCGCGATTGATGGGCGCGAGTTCCAAACTCACGCACTCTCAACATCATTCAGGGTACAACCCGAGAACCGGAATAGCTAGGAGGTTGTTCTTCCCATTGTCGCAGGTCTGACACGGATGTTGGTCCGCCCGATCGCGCGTCATGGTTAGCAAGCTCTTATGGAGGCGATCCCTTCGCACCCTCCGAAGACCTAATTGCATCACGCCTCAGATTGCTTGGTGACGAGTTCACGACAGCACGCACAGAATCGGTGACACTCTCGACTTGGATGGTTCACTATTTCTGGTTTGTGGTGCCGCTGACATTTCTCTCGGCATGGCTGATCTTGGCGAAACCTGAGGAAGGCGAGGGCGCGCCGCCGACGACACTCAATCGTCGCGACGCCGTCATCGCCGACGAACTGAGGTTTCTCAATGCCTTGTGCGATAACACTGAAGGGACAATGGACGACGCTGTGGATGACCTGTCGGCCCAGTTCGCCGACGGAGGGAAGTGGCGCGGTTCGATTCCGCAGCGGCTCGCCCGGGACGGTCTGATCGAACGAATCGGAGCCACGCATAGTCTCCGAAGACATCGCCATCGGGGGTTGCTGCGAATCTGGCGAATCGGAAACCGAGCGGCTGGGGACGCTCGACGATTTACGTTGCGAACAATGCTTGCAGCGTTGGACGCGGCACGAAGTGGAACCGGCCCGACGAGTGGCATCGTCGAGCCGGTCGAATCTGCAAACACTCAGGCAGCAACGTCAAAATAATCTCCCGGTCAGGCTGGGTGAATGGTGAGGCTCCATTTGGGGAGTGTGGAGTGGCGTTTCAAGCGGTTGGCGATAGGACGGAAGGCGGATCGAGTTAGCCGTACTCCTTTGTCGTAGGTGT
>JANODP010000142.1:0-17237 GCA_031412755.1 Schlesneria sp.
GCCACACACCATCCACGGTCGTCGCACGCAGTCCGACAGACTCTCCCGTGAACGCGTTACTCAAGAACCAGCGCTGTCCACGAAACCACAATTCTCCACGTTTCTGAACCTTCCTGACCACATCAATCGGACTGAATTCCAGCTCCGGCAATTGCTCGGGATAGCGCCGCGGACTGACTTGATAACGACTTCCCGGAACCGCCAAATCCAACGCTTCGTGGGGCCGTTCGAAGTTGTAAACCGGACGCCAGGCATCAAACCGGTGTTGAGATTCTGCCAGATCCGCGAATGTGCGGCCCTGCAGTACTTCCGCTCGCAACGTGCGATGGAAACGTTCTTCCTTTCCCTGGGTCTGGGGATGATACGCACGACCATGCAGGACGCGAACGCCCAAACGCAACAACCACACCGTTAACAGCGTCCAGGGACTCGTGTGGTCATTTCCCCAAGGGGACCCGTTGTCCATCAACATCGCTTCTGGCAGGCCATATCTTCGAAAGGCGCTCGACAGCACCGATTGGACGAGAGACCCTTGTTCGTGACCACAGGCCTCCAGAACCAGCGAAAACCGCGAATGGTCATCGAGAACCGTCAAGGGATGACAGCGGCTTCCATTCCCCATGCCGAAATGTCCCTTGAAATCCATTTGCCACAGTTCATTCGAACGGGCCCGTTCAAATCGCTGGAACGGCCCAGGAGACGTCGCCGAAGCCGAGAGCAGTCCCTGCCGACGAAGGATCTCTGTGATCGTGCTCTCCGACGGCACCTCCGAAAGACCCTGATCCTGCAAGCGACGACGCAGTTTCCGACCACCCCACGCCGGATGCGCCTCACGCAACTTGATCACCCGAGACTCCACATCCGGCTCGCTGCTTCGCAGCGAGCCATCGACCAAAGAACCCCGCATCACACGATGCGGGGTTTGTCTGAGGGAGAAAATCGTCAGGCGACTCGGCCTGACATCTGATGGACATTGCGATCACCGGCGGTTCCCGCGTAGCGAAAGATGCGCCCGCGACTGCCGCCGTAGACCTGGGACGCCCGTTCTCTCTCATCGGCCGTGTCGGTTGGTTCCATCCCGATGAGGGCTTCGCCGATCTGCCAGACTTCCGTGCATCCCGATTCGAGGAGCGCAAAGACGCCGAGCGGGACAAACATTGCAGGCGGCAGCAGGATCGACCCCACGTGGGGATCGTCGGCACGGCCGCTGTTCCACGGCTCCGTGAGCGTGACGGAGATGCCGAAGCACTTCTCGATCACCTTCTGCCCGTGCGCTGTGACATCACACAGCAGCCGGTACATCAGCCCACAGGCTTCGCCTGTGAGCAGTTCGATGCCATACGGTTCAAGGTCACTCCAACTTTGGACATGCTTCATGGTCTTCCTCCGTTCTGTGAAAGAACCCTCAGACGGAGGAAGCCTGCCTGAGCATTCGCCGCGATCCGCTTGCGCCGGAGCCGGGATGTGGTGCAGTCTGGTCGCGTCTGCGATCCCGCAGACCGACGAGCGTCGCTCTCTCCCACCTCCGGCCACGAAAGGAACCCGCATGCCACTCACGATCCCGCGCGATCCGACGAACCCCGCGTATCAATTCATCCCTGAAGAATTGCTTCCGGTCATCCCGCGTCTCTACGCCACCGAGCAGGTCAGCGATCCCGAGGTCTACGTGAAACTCTTCACGCCGGACAGCAATTGGACCTGGTTTCTGACGGAGTACGATCCCGAGCAGCGTCTCTGCTTTGGTCTCGTGAAAGGTCTCGACACGGAACTGGGGTACTTCTCACTTCCAGAACTCGAAGAGGTTCGCGGCCCGCTGGGACTCCCGATCGAGCGCGATTTGCATTGGCAGCATCGTCCCCTCTCCGCATGCCAGAAGGAGTGACCTCGACGTTCGTTGCAGCCCCACCACGATCCGTGCGTGGGGCTTTCTTGTTGTGTCGAAGACGCCTGCGGCGATCCGAAGAACGGACTCACTCGCCGACAAAAACACCGCAACCCCGGCCGAAGCACATGCTTCAACCGGGGTCACGTGGGCGTGAGACTGTGCATGTCAGGGATTACTTCTTCGTCCCCTTCTTGCCAGACTCGGTCCCCTGCTTCGCCGATCCCTTTGCGTCCTTCGGTTCTGGTTTGTGACTGCCGCCGTTCGCCATCGCATTTCTCCTGTCATTCGGACCTCTGCCATCGGAAAACCTCACGTTGAGGAATTTCCCAACTTGGGAAATTCTATCGCAGTCCCTACCGTGCGGCAACCACGATTCCTCTGGACGCCGCACGGATGCCTAAGAAGACAAGATTCACGAAGCAATATGCCAAGCTTCTCGATGTGCTCCGAGCGGTACGGAAGGAAGCAGGTGTGACGCAGGTCGATGCTGGACAGGCATTCGGCTCCCATGCCTCGTACATCTCGAAGTGCGAGTCGGGAGAGCGTCGGATCGACATCATTGAACTCGCCGCGTTCTGCAAACTCTACAAAGTGCCGCTGGATGACTTTCTGAAACGGGCTGGCCTGCTTTAGCGACGGGGCGGTTTCGATCCCAAGAGATCTTCGCTACGGCGGTAGTACTTCCGCAGCGTGTCGCGAGATGCGAGGAAGAACACGACCTCGATCGTGAGAACACCCACATCGAACCAGCCGCTTGTTCCTGCGAAGCCGTAGTATGTGCGATGGCAGAGATACGCGATCACGGTGGCGACCTGCATGTTCGCGTAGAACTGAAAATGGCGGTAATGAATCTCGATCAGAAGTTGGAATGCGTCCACGTTGTCGCCGAGACGAGCGAAATTGAGTGACGGTGGGCGAAGTCCGGTCCGGGCATGGAGCGTATCGATCACTGCCCAGCGGATCGCACTCACGATCATGCCTGCGGCGATTGCGGCGACCGTGAGGTAGAGAAAGCCGCCGATCGTCGGAGCCGTCGCGGACGAGGCCACGAACAACGCCTGGAGTGGCGGTGAAAAGGGACTCAGCCCCCAGAGCACCGTCGCCCCTGGTACAAGATAGGCGACGAGGGGGCCGAAGGTATCGTTCGAGACGCTCTGCACACGCTCAGACTAGCTCACGGTCCACGGAGCGCAAGCGGTCCAAGCCGTGACCCGATCATTCGGTGGTTGCACCTCCTGTAAACTGGGTTGTCATCGGATTCGCAAAAAACGTTCGTTTTCCGAGACACCCGAACGACTCCCCCACCATGACCGTGCGATGAATCCAGTCGATCTCGTGTACTCGTCTCGTGAATCAGCGTACCGTTGGCCCTTCGATGGTCTCAGTTTCCGAGACACCACCGGGTCGGATGATCGGTTACGCCAGAGTTTCCACTGACGGTCAAGATTTGGATCTGCAAATTGACGCACTGCGAAAGCATGGTGTGACAGAGAACTTGCTTTTTACGGACAAAGTGTCCGGAGCGAAGACCGAGCGACCGGGTCTCGATGCGTGCTTGACGACTCTGGAGTTCGGTGATGTCTTGCTCGTCTGGCGGTTGGACCGCCTCGGGCGGAGCATGGCACACCTCGTCTCGCTCATCGAAACATTACGAGAGCACGGAATTGGTTTCCGGTCCATCTGCGACGGTGCGATTGATACGACGACTGCTTCGGGCGAATTGATCTTCGGGATCTTTGCGGCCCTCGCACAATTTGAGCGGCGACTCATCGTGGAACGGACAAAGGCGGGACTCATCGCAGCGAAGGTTCGCGGCCGATGCGGAGGTCGTCCGAAACTCGATCCGCATGAACCGCGCATTCTCACCGCCCAAGCCCTCCACCGCGACCAAACGATGCCGATCAACGACATCTGCCGGTCACTGAAGATTTCGTGGGCGACGTTCTATCGGTGGATCAAGTGCTGAGGAGCGTCAATGCGCGGGGCAGCCTTGCTTCACGTCCCGATGGATGAGAAGTTCAGCCTGCGAGAGCGCCGAGCAACGATGCGGACCTTGCTCAACCGCCCTGACATCGACAGGATGTTTCACTGTGACTCTTGGAACATGATCTCGAATTAGGGGCGGCGTGGAATGCCGCTAGTGCGAACAGTTTTAATGTCCGATGGCCACACGAAAAATGGGACGATTCCCTCGGCGAACCTCTACCTTGCGCTGTTTGCCATCGAAGGGTCGCCCTCAATAGCAACCGCCGACTTTCGGCAGGGAATGTAGCCATGTACGAGGTAACACGTTCCGCCAATATCCTCCGCCCGGCGCTATTCCTCGACCGAGACGGCACCATCAACCGGCATATCGGATACCTCGACCGGCCCGAGCAGATCGAACTGCTGTCGGGAGTCGGTGAGGCCATCCATCGTCTGAATCAAGCTGGTGTACTCGCGATTGTCGTGACCAATCAGGCGGTCATCGCGCGCGGTCAATGCAATACGGCCGATCTCGAACAGATTCACGCGCGGCTGAAGTCTGTGCTCGGGCAACACGGCGCGTACCTCGACGCCATCTACTACTGCCCCCATCACCCGGATCGCGGGCAACCGGGTGAGGTGGCGGAACTGAAGATTGCTTGCCACTGCCGAAAGCCCGAACCGGGAATGATCGAAGCAGCTCTGCGCGACCTGCCCATCGATCCGAAAAAATGTGCCGTCGTCGGAGACACCGAACGCGACGTTGGCCTCGCCCGCAACTGTAACCTGCCATGCTATTGGATCACCTCATCCGAACAACCGATCCCCGCCCACGTCACCCGCGTCAAACACCTCTCCGAAGCGATTGACCACTGGTTGGATGCGCTTGATCGACGCGCGTCCGGTCATTGTTCCTCACGTCAGTCACCACCTCGGTTGTGACCATCCTTGTCCATCACCACACGTCACCGGTAGAGAGCGTCGGAGCCAGATGCTGATCGACCCAGGCTCGGGACCGCGCACAATTGACGAGGCATTCCACGGTCAGCGGAGCCACGAAACCTTCCGCGCGCAGGGCACTAGGGTGAAAGTCTCAGAGTAACTTTGTCATTCCCCTGCGTTATCTGTTGATTTCATCGGAGAGTTGTGGCTCGTTCAAATGCTCTCTCAGCTTCCTCTGCTTGGCCCATCAGGCCCAGGACGACGCCGCAGTTATGCCAAACCGATGCATCATCGGGAATAAGGTTTTGCAGGCGCTGAAGCGTCGCCAACGCTGCGGGATATCGTTGATTCGCATGCTGCAGTCGAGCTAGTTCACGGAGGAGGTGAGGATCATCACCCCAGTTCCGGAGACCGCGTTCGATTTCATCAATCGCTGGGATGAATCCGCTCGCCACCTCGGCAAGACGCGCCGCCATGCGACAGCCATCCAGTGCGGTTCGTGGGTTGCTTTGCAGGGCTTCGACCAGCGGACGGGCCTCATTGACGTCGTTACGTCGAAGCAGACATTCCACCAAGCCGATCTGAGCCGGGACATAATCGGGCTGTTCCGCGATAATCGCCCGCCATTCCTGTTCGGCCAAATCGAGACGAGACTGATCTTCGTAGACGATGGCTAAATTGTGTCGCGCTTTGAAGCCGCTGATGCCCATGTCCATGCTGGAAAAGTGGCGATTGGTTGCCGGAACCAGCACCGCGCGATAGAGCGCTGCGGCCTCATCAAGACTGCCGAGTTCATGGGCCACCATCGCCTGGCGGAAGAGCAGTTCCTTGTCGTCCGGAAACAGCTCTCGTGCATGTTGGCAAGTGGTCCGTGCGCTGGTCAGATCGCCCAGTTGCATCTGGCTGTTGACCAACAGCGCATACGCTTTTCGCAGGTGTGACTCTTGCGGGCGCGAAACGGCGAGGCAGCGGGTGAGCCAGCTCACGGCTTCTGCATGTTGTTCGATATCAGCATGCGTCATGCCGAGGTTGAACAGCACAAATGGATGGCCGGGCCGCTCGGCCAAGTCCAGGTGCAACAGCTTGAAATCTCGCTCCAGCTTCCGCTGTCGTCCCGCGGGCGTCTGATCGGCACCCGAATGGACGACATGGATGTCGGTAAAGGCCACCTCACCCTTCGAGCGGCGGATGGCGGGCAGGATTTGCTCGTGGATTCGATGCTCGAATTGCAGATCGGGTCGATTTCGAAAGAGTTTGACGTGATCGACAGCGGTCGCATCGCGCAAGCCCTCGGTACCGGGACAATGAACCTGGATCACGTAACCGAAGACATTCCGGTCGTGGTTGCCACCTGCGAGCGCACGGAGTCGTTGTCCACAATCGGCGGGAATGGTGTCATCGGAATCCATCCAGAATATCCATTCCCCGGTCGCGTATCGGAGCGACTCATTGCGCGCCGCCGAGAAATCGTCGCGCCAAGCCCAATGGTGAACCTGAGCCCCCAATTCTTCGCAGATCTGCGGGGTCGCATCGGTCGATCCCGTATCGACCACGATCATTTCATCGACCCAGGGGCGAATGCTTTCCAGGCACGGTCGAATCGTCGTCTCGTTGTTGCGGACAATCATGCAGAGTGACAACCGGAGCGGCCTCGATCCCAAAAGTAATCCACCGCCCGGTGCTTCCTCAATACGGAAAGATTGGCGCGATGCGACGCCAACAGAATCGTCGGCCGAAGCCGTCCATTTCTCACGATACTTGCGTTCGTTGCTCTTGAGCAGCGTGGCGACATCGATCCCGCTGGCGGCAAACGTTCGGCTGCCGAAGTGATGCACAAAACTATCCATCGCGACCACTGTACGATAACCAGCCTCCCGGGCTCGACGGCAATAGTCATCGTCCTCGAAATTGCCGATCCCGAATTGTTCGTCCAGCAAACCAATCTTGTCGATTACCTTTCGGCGAATGAGCAGGCAGAAACCCACGAGTCGGTCGAGATCGCTCTGCTGCCCCGCGTGCTGCCGTCCCCACTCCCAAGCGAAGCCGTCGAGACTCGATAGATCCCGATAGTCAACCGGCACCTGTTGCGGTCCGCTCACCGAGTTGGAGACCGGTCCCACCAATCCGATACGTGAATCGGACAGCAGGGCGTCCAGCAGACGTCGCAACCAACCCGTAGTCAGGATGGTGTCATTATTCAGCAACAGGATCTGTGAACCCGTGGCCACCTGAAGCCCCTGATTTACAGCCGCTGGAAAACCGCGATTCTCCGAATTGCTGATCAACACGACATCGGCCTGAGCGCGGAAATAGTCCACCGTTCCGTCGGTCGATGCGTTATCGATGACGATCAATTCGTAAGGTTCATCCGTACGGAAACGCAGGCTTTCGATGCACTGTCGGGTGTAGTTCAACTGGTTGTACGTGACGAGAATGATGGAGGTCATGCCGTCGTCCGGGACGGGGACCGGTTCTGCCCGGACGAGATATTGGTAGGTAAAGAACGCCTCGGCCCGAGCCGCATCGAGACCGGTGATTTGCAGACCGCCGATGCGGACTTCTCCCGGCCGACCGGCCGCGTTCCATTCCGCATAACCTTCTCCCGGTACAGCACGCCATTCAACGACACGGTAGCCTGCACGGAAGAACAGTTTGTCGATCTCCCGGCGCGTGAACAGTCGCAAATGATCTTCATCGAGGAGCCCTGCCGGCTCGTAGGTGAAGTTCCCTTCCAGCAATCCCGACACGACACTGTGGTGCTGGACATTCGGCAGACTGGCGATGAGACAGCCACCGGGAGCGAACCACGCTCGACAGCGCTGCAAGACGCGTTCGGGGTGCCGCAGGTGTTCCAGCACATCCGCGCACACCACTGCATCCAGGCCACCCGTGGGCAGCGTCCATGACTCGTCATCGAGATCGCCCGTGATGACATGGTCCAACCGCTGCGCTGCACGGGCCGCAGCCTGCGGATCGCGTTCGACACCCCAGACCTCCGCGGGTTGTCGCGCTTTGAGCGTCTGTCCCAGTCGTCCGCCACCACAGCCAAGGTCGAGGACACGCCGGGCCGTTGTGGGAATCAGGGCCAGCACATCCGGCCGATCCCATTCAAAGTATGTGACATCCTTGAGGGGGACGTCGGTCCGTGGTCGCCAAGACGCAACAGAGATCGACCGAACACTGAGAGCCGATAGAACGGCTTCCATGCGGTGGCGGTATGTATGCTTGGCGAGGACCGCAGTTCGCCCCTGTGAGGCAATGCGTTCCCGTTCAGTGTCGTGCGTCAAATAGAACCGCATTTTGTCGAATAACTCCTCCGGCGTGCTGTACGTCGTCAGATGCTCGCCGTCGCGAAACAGTTCTGCTTGCCCGTTCTCCTTAAGATCGTTGGTGACCAGCATCGAACCGCACGCGAGTGCTTCGAAGACACGCATGTTGAGGTCATTCCGGACACTCCGATTGAATACCAGCCGCGACGTACTGTACGTCCGCGCCATGTCCTCAAAATATCGCTGTCCGACGAATGATCGGGGGAACTGCGCCTGCAATCGTTCGATCAACTCGGTCCTCGGGCCGGGGAAGAGATGCCCCACGAAGCACCAGTCAAACTCTTCGGCACTGTTGTGTGGGCGATGCAAATCAGGATCACAGGCCAGTGGTAGCCAAGTTGCGGAAATTCCATCCCGTTGTAATCGCTCCGCTCCGTCGCGCTGCGCGGCGAATACAAGATCACACGGTTGGGCTTTGCGCAGACAACGTTCGTAATCGAGATGAGTGTCGATGGCCCACCAGACGCTGGGTCGTAAGTGAGGCGCAGGGTGGTAGGCGAGGCCATCGTCAACATACACGAAGGCGTTGTATCGGCCCGCTTCCACTCGGCCCAAGTCTGTCGGCAAGAGGTGTTCGACCTCAACGAGCTGTCCCAACGCTCGCCGACAGTACAGCCCGGTCGTCTCGCGCCGAAGCGTGTTGTCGAAAATGATCGCCACTCGCTGTCCGTTCACCGTCTGTTCCTTCAAAGTACTTGGATCGGTGCGCCGAGAAATTGTCGATAGTGACGATTAAGGATCACATCCCACGTGTAGTGCTGTTCAAAGCGCCGCCGCCCCGCGTCTCCCAACCGCTTCCGCAGGTCTGGATCATCGAGCAAACGGACCAATTGTCGTGCCAGATCGGTTGGATCACCCGGTTCGCAGAGCAACCCCGTGGCTTCGTCGAGCACTGTAAACAGGAGTCCCCCAATCCGGCTCGCCACAACCGGCCGTCCGGCTCCCATGGCTTCGACCGCCGTCCGTCCCAATGCCTCCTCGGCGATAGTTGGGCAGATCACGATATCCGCTTTACGCATCGTGCGGGGCAAGTCGGCCTGTGATTGCCAGCCAACGAACTCCGTGAAGTTGTCAACGCGTCCTGGTGGATCGGCCGTGACGAGGAGCCGAAAGTCCTGCCGTTGCGACCACAGCGCACGACAAGCCGTCTGTAGAACTGTGAAACCCTTCATCGGCTCATCGACCAATCCAGCGAACAGCAACAGTACCGGGCTGTGGTGAGATGCCTCGCGGGGAGGCGATAAAGGAAATCGAGCTGGATCGAAGCCGCTGGGAACGACATGCACTGCGGGAGCGTATGGCTTGACCAATTCCGCAATCAGCGGATTCACGACCAAGACACCTGCCGCTCCGGCGAAGGCCTGCCTGAGACAGTTGTCGTAATCCGGCTCGGTAAAGCCTGCCAACTCTCGCTCTGCCCGATGCAGTTCACCGGACCATCTGCTCCGCTCGCGAACACATGCAGAGCAGACAGCCGGTGTCGCCAGTTGATGTTGTGGGCAGGCCCGAGTCGCACCATCGGAATCCCACAGCAGACGCACATTGTTCAGCGGACACAAACACTCCTGAGCTGCCAGCCGCAGAAAGTAGCGAACGCCAACCAACGCCTCCGCCAGTCGCGGTTTAAAGCTCCAACTGTCCGTCACGATGGTCGAATCGGGTGCGAACCGGTCCACAGCCTCTCGAATGCGCCGCTGAATCTCCGAGCGCTGCCAATGGGATTCATCAAAATCCAACCGCTCAACAGGCCAATCTGCGGTGTCGGTGATGTTGCCCACAGACCAGCCGCCATAGCCAATCACGAAATGTCGCACTTCATAACCCGCGCGTGTCAGAAACTTCGCGGTCTCTGCCGTATGAACCGTACCGCCGCCAGTGGATGGCCAGTTGAACAGCAGACTGACAATTGCTATGCGCGTGCGTCGATTGGCGGCGATACGTGACGGTGTGCCGACGGAAGAGCCGGTTTCGTGGCGTATCAAACGAAGCTGATTGTCTCGCGGAACGGACCAAGATGGAGACAGGCTCGCCGCAGCGGAAAATGCCTGCCGGGCCTCGGCAAGGCGTCCCTCAACGGTGGCCAGTACGCCCAAATCGTTTTGAATTCTGGCTTGGAGTATCGGATCCGACACAGAGTCGAGAAGATTCGCCAGGCCACGGCCGGCAACCTTCCATTCACCGCGAACCGCCAATTGCGACAGGCGGCGATACTCGTCTCGCAGTTCATCGGAGTGGTGAGCCGAATCCCGGTTCATGTCTCCGCTCCGCTTCCGACCGCCGTCAGAACTTCGTGGAGCATCCACCGCCAACGCGCGCTGATTCTGGGCAGAGACAGCAAGTCACTGACCGCCCGGCCAAACTGAACAGTGTCGTCGGCGTACTCTCGCGACAGCCAATGCTTGAGATTCGTCGGTTCCGCGATGTCGAATCCCAACTCGCGCAAATGTTCGGTGCTGCTGGAGTCGGCATTCATCGCCAGCGGAATTCCGGAGGCGAGGAAATCGAGGGCCTTCGCAGGTGGTTTATGCCGGGCGCGAAAATCGTCCCCCTTGATATCCAAAGCCGCACGGCACTGTCTCAGCGAGTCTCGATGCGCGTCAGGAGACCAACGAGTGACCTTCACGTGCATGCCCGTACGAAATCCGAGACGAGTGGGGTCGTGAAGGTCTGCCGTGTCTTCGACATTCGTCAAGACGCTCAATTCACCGGGCAGTTCGTGTTCGTTCATCCACGAAACCAATGGTCCCAAATTCGACCGAACGCCGACCCACAAGAAGGATCCTGAAGCCTGCGGCTCAGCCCTGGTCGGGATCACATACTTCGCGTGATGGTCGATGTAGGTAGTCGGCGCATAACTGCAAAAGTATCGGAACAGGCGGTGAGAGTGAACCACGATTCGACTGCACAACATCAAGCGTGCCGCATCCGCATCAATGTCGGACGCCAATCCATAGAAATCGACCGGGCAGTACACGATGGCCGATCGCCTGCCGATCTCTAGTAAGTCCGCCACGGGCGGCAGGAATTTGATGAACACCACGACATCCGACTCGGGAAGATCGTCTTTGAATATCTCCACAGAAAAGTCGTTCGCCAATCCTCGCGCCAAGTCCGCGCCCAGCCAGTTCCACGATCCAAACTCGGGCAACTCGGGTCCCAGTGCCAACCGGTATGGTCCTGAGATTTGGACGGACTTGACCACTGATGCAACCTCCCCTCTCGATGACGCCGATCGACTGCAATCCGACTCCGTTGGGATTCACCACGCTTGTGCTTGGAGAATCCGCTCAATCTCGCTGATGACACTTTCTGGTCGAACCATCCACATGCATTTCGGTTTTCCTTCGATGACCCGTTCACAGAATCGTCGGCCGGAATCATTTCCGTCCCCAAAAGGCAATACGTGCGAATGCCAGCAACCACCGAACGCGCAGCACGGAAGACTGCCGATGGTCTCCAGAATGCGATGTGTTGGATAACCATACCACGTCCGAGGCTCCCGCCCTCCCGCCACGACTACACAAGGTCGCGCTACGTTCTGCCACGAAGGAAGCGGTACGGCCGCTGCCAAGTGCATCGCTGCTGTAATACCCGAGAGAACACCGCAGGCGGAATGCACCAGCCGCACGAACTCCCGCAAATTCGTCTGGCCTCTCAGGTCGATGACGCCTCGTAAGTCTGGCTGCCAGTGATTCGGATCGTTTTTCATCCCGACCATGACGAACTGAATCCGCCCACGAAAGTGATCCACGACCTGCTGGGCGTAATCATCGATCCACCACTTTGTTGTGGTTTCCCGCTTCCCCCCCGTCGAAATGACCCAGTATTTTTGCACACCGTGGAGTTGGTGCGGAATGGACATCCAGCCACGCTCGTCGGGGCTGATGTGAATATCGCCGCGCAACTCGCAGGGACGCAGAGATGGTAGTCCGAGTTGATTAGCCACCGATTGGCAGTACGCTTCGATCAGATGGATCGGATGCTGGTTCGACTTGTGGACTGTGGAATAGATGTGCTCGTCGCAATTCATCGGAATACGGAGGGCTTGGTGGTCATCGTCGGTAATTGAAGTGAGGTGGGGATTGTGCTCCCAGAGGGCCGGAAATGGGGTCCGCACATCGATTTCAAATCGACCGGGATACTGTCGATGGAGTTCGCGCACGACTGCCGTGCAACAAACCACATCCCCCACGGCCTGATGATTCTCAAGAACCACACGTTGTTTCAGTTGACGCTCTTCGGATTGAACTGCGACGGAGCTGCCATTGAGATACTCCAGGAACTTAGACTTCGCGAAATCTACTTGGGAATCTGGGAAGTTGACGCGGCAATTGTGCCACTGAGGGCGCCCATCCTGCAGCCACGTCACGCTCGCCAAAAACTGTCCGCTTTCCAGAGTCGCGGCCTTCAGGACCGCTTTGAACTTTTCCAGTTCCAAACCTGCTTGGTTCTGCTCGTGATCATCCATGAGCGTGTTCCTCTGCGAGAATCCGAGTCGTGCTTCGGCCGGGAAGGAGCGGCAGAAATACCGTCTTCTTCGCGAAGCAGGCTTCTGGAACGATTTTCCCGACCCAATCCTCTCCTTTCACTAGAACGTCGGGACGGATGACTTCCAACAATTCGTACGGCGTATCCTCGTGGAACGCCACCACGTAGTCCACAGGCTTGAAGAGCGATATGACGGCGGCCCGATCATCCAGAGAATTGCGAGGACGCGTTGGTCCCTTCAAACGCCGAACGCTCTCGTCGGCGTTGATCGCCACGATCAGAATATCCGCCAGTTGCTTGGCTTCGCGCAGTAGTGCAGCATGCCCGGCATGCACCACATCAAAACAACCTCCTGCCACGGCAATTGTCTCCTGACGATCTCGGTGCAATTGCAACAGACGACTCAACGTAGTTAGATCGACGTACATCGAATGTTCTCCTCTTCCATTCAGAAAAACAGATGGCTCGTGAAACTGCAAATGAGTGAACCGTAATCGTTCGTCCCAGGCGTGGACCATTCTGCTGAATTCGTCTTGGCACAGCGAGTGGATGAAACGGTGGGAGTATTCATGGGCCTCGCATTCGCCTAGCCCCAACTTCATGTCCGAGAACCCGGGACGAACTGGACCTTGGAGCTACAGTAGTGCTGCGAGCACCGATCAACCAACTCCGGGCAACAGACCTCTCTGAATCACCGCCACTAAAAGTCGTCTCAAGGTGTCTAGCGATTGCCCAGCGAAAGCGACCATTCTGAACGACAAACATGAATCACGAAAGCTTCGTGAATTTGCCGCAGGTGATTGTACTGGTGGTAGTAGTGAAGTGGAGAGTTGACAATTTGATTGTGGCGGGTAATCTCCTCGCATCATGTCTCAAATGGAGACATCTGGATGATCGGCCAACTCGCTGCTACTGGAATTTCTCTGACTCCCCGATTTGTGTGGAAGGAAATTTCCTGTGACACAAAAGTCTCGGCCCAAATCGGATGTCAGCACGGGTGGTTGGAAAGAGACACCTCTTTTCAGCAAGATCAATGAAGCTGACCCGGATGACAACTCGTACATCTTCAGCCCAGATAATCCGCAAGGTGTCGCCTTTGTTGTCGAACTAGACTGTTTGAAATTACCCGACAGTGGCGAGCAAAAAATCACCGTTCGAATGAAACGGGACGTGAGCTCCGGTACTCCGCCCGAGGCCATTCCGGTTCGCATCGAATTGCTTCAGCACGATGAGGAGACGGGACAAGATCGAGTCGTCGCGTCCAAGACAGTCGATCCCACGAACCAATCCGAATTCCAAGATTACACGCTGGAGTTGACCGACGAACAGAAGGACTCCATTTCGTGTTACTGTGACTTGCGGCTAAGAGTGACCGCTGGGAGTTCCTCAAGTTCCTCGTCCAGCAGTTCCTCGTCCAGCAGTTCCTCGTCCAGCAGTTCCTCGTCCAGTAGTTCCTCGTCCAGTAGTTCCTCGTCCAGTAGTTCCTCGTCCAGCAGTTCCTCGTCCAGTAGTTCCTCGTCCAGTAGTTCCTCGTCCAGTAGTTCCTCGTCATCCACTTCTAGTACATCCTCGTCTGACTCCAGTGGCTCCTCGACATCGAGCACCTCGTCGTCCGGTTCGAGCGGTTCGTCGTCCGGTTCGAGCGGCTCGTCGTCCGGTTCGAGCGGCTCGTCGTCCGGTTCGAGCGGTTCGTCGTCCGGTTCGAGCGGTTCGTCGTCCGGTTCGAGCGGCTCGTCGTCCGGTTCGAGCGGTTCGTCGTCCTCTGGTTCCGGCTGCTGCGACCAGCCTGCCATCTTCATGACGCAGGGAGGCGTCAAGACTCAGATGACCGGTGGCAATGGTAGCTGGACAGGTTCACTTCAGGGCGGTTGCGGAGGTGTGAATTTGACCTGTACCAACGGAGCCTGGGCCGTCTTCTGTAGTTTTGGTGCTCAATGCCCGAACATCCAGGGCGTTATCACCCTCATGAATTGTTCACCATTTCTGATCCTCGCGTCCTGTACTTCACCGGCCACCGGCATCGGTGGATTCCCCTGTAACTGTGCGGGCCAATCCATCTTCATGACCTTCACCAATTCATAGGCTGCCCTGCGGTGCGACTTACTGCCGTCTGAGCAGGTAAGAATCCATATAACGCGTTTAGTTTCAGGAACGTCACTATCGTGCTCAACATTCAGTTCGTGGCCCAGCCAGCCGTCGTCCGGACCGAGTATTTCGTCATCCGGTCCAGTAAGTCCAGTTGAAGTTATGACCTTACGCCCGGGTGTTCTCAGAATGTTATCGCTGCATCAAACGAAAGCGTCTTCTCGCGGGTTGTGCCAATAGGAATCGTCGCCGATGGCTACCTCAATTCACATCAGTTGGGCAGAGTTTGAAGTCCCTGATCCCTGCCTTCAAGGTCAGCCGCGCACGCGCGTTACTCCACAGCCCCCCTACCTTGGTCCGTTGAGCGGGTCGTCTTCCACTCAATACAACGGACAATGTTACAACTCACAATGTGCAGCAGGGGACGGCAGCTGCAACGACTGCTTTCCTTGCCCGTCGATTATTCAGGAAGCGGATCTTCCCACTCAGACTTTTGAACCTCAAGGAAGAGTTCCAACATCTGTCGGCAGCGTTGATTTGGGTTCTGGCAGTTACTCGACGCAAGTATCCAGTCCCGAGGGTGATTGCACGAGCCCTCGCCAAGACAACATATACAACAGCCAGAGTCAGTCGGACGAAGGACTTGGATGGGGCAACCACAGCATCTACAGTCGTCAAATCGAGTGGTGTGACGAAGACACGCAATTCCGTGAAGTGATTCTGCGCATTGCGCAAAACAACCGCCCTCTTTATGCCTGCCCGGATAGCGAGGGGCTCTATCGAAAAAGACCATCGGGGAATTACAACGATCTTCGGAAGATCGACGGTGAAGACGACGACCCGGATGTGGAGGCGGGATGGAAAGAGGGGCCTACATGTGAAACCTGCTATCTCTACTATCGGGAAACGACCGGTCGATTGTATTTGATCAAGAAGAATGATCAGAAGTACTGGATCAATTCAGCGAGTCCGATTCAATCGATTGTCGATCCTTACGGACGGCGCACCACGTATTCGTATGATACGAATGGTCAGATTCAACGAATCGTGGAGCCGAGTGGTCGCACGACAACGTTTACTGTCGATGCCGCCGGTCTCTTGACCTCGACAATCAATCCCGCGGGGGGCGAGGTCCGGTTTCTTTATGATGCTGACAAGCGGATGACAGCCCGCATTGAAGCCGGGGGCGGGCGAACGTCACTGAGCTACGACGACTCATCGCGTGTGACAAGCGTGTCCTCCCTGTCCGGAAACCGCACAACCATCAATTACGTCGACGACTTCACCAGGGCGGTTATTAATCCTCGAGGGAACTACACAACCTATACATTCGATGAGCTGGGGAATACGAAGTGTATTCAAGACGCCATCGGCAACAGAACGACCTATACGTGGGACAGGAACTTCCTGGCATCGGTGGAGAATGGAAAAGGCGAAACAACCAGATACAAGTACCTCATCACTGAAGGAGGCACCAGACTCTCATCCTGGGCGTCTCCCAGCGGCAGAGCGGTCACCTACCTTTACGATGCAAATGGTCACGTCGTTACCGCGATCAATCCGGATGACACGCGATCGACACTGATTTGGAATGCCAGTGGTCAGAAGATTGCGGAGATCAATCCACTTTCGCAGCGGTCTTCGTTCACATACACGGCAGCGGGATCCGTGCGATCTGCACTCAATCCATTGGGGCAGTGTACAAGTTACGTGTACGACAGCGTCAACAGACTGCTCGCGACCATTGATCCCCTCGGCTTGCGAACCACGCTCGGCTACAACGAATTCGGGCAGCAGAATCGTACGATCAATCCAGCGAATGAGATTCATACGACCCTCTACGATCCGATGAACCGGCCGTTAGTCGGGATTGATCCGCTCGGAAATCGAACCAGCTACTCATATGACATCAGTGGGAACCAGACGTCCGTCACCAATCCTCTCGGAGAACGGACATCGAGTATCTATGACCGCTCGAATCGTGTGGTCGCCACAATTGACCCCGTCGGAAGTCGAACGAGTTTTGTCTTTGACGTTGTTGGCAACCAAATTCGTGTCATCGACCCGCTCGGTGCGATCACGACCAGTGTGTTTGATGCCAAGAAACGTCTTCAAGCAACAATCAATCCGTTGGGACAGCGTACAACGGTGGCATATGACGCAGCGGATCGTCAGATTCGCACGATCAACCCCGTCGGTGCAATCATCACAACGGTTTATGACCCCGATGGTCGAGTTGTGGCCACGGTCGACCCGCTCGGGAACCGGACCAGCACGACCTACGACGCGGCCGGACGTCAGGTCCGCCAGCGCAACCCGCTCGACCAGGTCACCTCGACGGTGTACGACGCGGCGGGACGCAGCATCGCCGCCATCGATCCGCTCGGGAACCGGACCAGCACGACCTACGACGCGGCCGGACGTCAGGTCCGCCAGCGCAACCCGCTGAACCAGGTCACCTCGACGGTGTACGACGCGGCGGGACGCAGCATCGCCGCCATCGACCCGCTCGGGAACCGGACCAGCACGACCTACGACGCGGC
>JANODP010000143.1:0-11707 GCA_031412755.1 Schlesneria sp.
GTGGAACGCTCTGTGTCCACGACGGGCGTGGTGTTTTGGGGGCTTGGTTCCACGCCCTTCGAGGACTCAGGGCGTGCCACTCAAACTGACCCACTACAGGATTCCTGGTCCCAACCCACACGCCGTAATCCTGCATCAGACGGGCGCCGATCACGAGTGTCTGACCGGCCACCGCGGCGGTTGGAATAATCGCTGGACCAACATTCACGGCTGTGTCGTGCGCGAGTTGCTGGTCTAGTGTCCGATGCGTATGCTTTCCGCCCACCGAGGACACGGATCAGGTGCGGTCCGTGTTCTGGCGTTCAGGCGATCATCACGATCAGGAGAGCAGTCATGTCCAAGCAGGCCACAAAACTTCCTCGGCGTCAGTTTTTGAAGACCACGCTTTCGGCGGCGGGTGCCGCCGTGTTGGCACCGACGATCATTCCCAGTTCGGCTTTGGGCCTGGACGGGACGACCGCACCCAGCGAACGGGTCGTGGTCGGAGGGATCGGCATCGGAAACCGGGGGACGTACGACCTCAGTTGTTTCCTGGAACAGAAGGATGTCCAGTTCGTGGCGGTGTGCGACGTGAAGGAAAAGCGCCGAACAGCCGTCAAGAAAATCGCCGATGAAAAGTATGGCAACGAGAGCTGCGAGACCTATCGCGACTATCGCGAGATACTCGACCGCAGCGACATCGATGCGGTGCTGATCGCCACGGGACCGAACTGGCATGCAACAATGGCAATGGCCGCCGCCAAGGCTGGCAAGGATATGTATTGCGAGAAGCCCGTCACGAAGAACATCTCGCAAAGCCTGATCCTGGCCGAAACCATGCGCCGGACCGGTCGCGTCTTCCAGGCGGGCACTCAGCGACGCAACCTCCCGCACTTCGCGTTCGCCTGCGAGTTGGCTCGCACCGGGAAGCTCGGCAAGCTCAAGAAGGTGTATGCCCATCCGGCGGGGATGAAGGCCCTGATGAGTGGCTGGATGCCTCCCGAGCCCGAACCCGAGAAGGAAGTCGTCGATTGGGACACGTACCTCGGTCCCGCCGCCTGGCGACCATTCAACCCGAGTCTGCTCAACGGCTTCAATTTTGAAAAGGGGGGCGGCTTTGTTGGCGCGTTTACGGGCGGTGGCGTCCTCGAATGGGGTTCGCATTGTGTGGACCTCTGCCAGTGGGCCGTCGGAGATTGTCCGCCGCCGGTCGAGTACAACCCGCCGATCGACGGTGAGCTGGTCACGCGCTACGAGAACGGGACGGAGTTGATCTTCCGCGAGAAGGGCTGGATTCCGCTCGGCTCGTGCCCGGTGCGATTCGAGGGTGAGACCGGTTGGGTCGAAGCGGGAGACAGCGGCAAGATGGTGCTGAGTTCGCCCGAGTTGCTCGCCGGACGAGAGGTCGCCGAGATCGGCGGCTATCCGGCGACGTTCCACGTTCGCGATTTCCTCGACTGCGTGAAGACGCGCAGCCAGCCGAAGGGAAATGCTGAAGCGGCCTGCAACGCTCACATCGTCTGCCACGCCGCGAACATTGCGCTCTATCTGGGACGCCAGGTGAAGTACGACAACACGACACACGACTTCCCCAACGACGAACCGGCCAACCGCATGCGATCCGAAGCGCTGCGTGAGCCGTGGCGGCTGTAAGCGGCTCCGAAAGCCAACCGCGCTGCCTGGGACACAAGAATCCCGTCAGTCCAATTGTTCCCCTTCGTCCCCGACCTGTACCTGTCTTGAATTCAAACCGTCCTCAACGCTCAGGACCGATTCCATGCCTTCGACTTCCCCGTTCACCCGCTTCGCAGTTTGCCTCGCAGCACTCGTTATGATCGCCACGTCCGCCCATGCTGCGGACGCAATCAAAGCGTCGCCAGAAAAGGAACAGGAACAGCTCGCCATTCTTCGTTCGGACGCGCCGTCGGCGGACAAGGCGATCGCCTGCAAGAAACTGGCCATCGACGGTTCGAGCGAGTCGGTTTCCGACTTGGCGAAACTGTTGTCCGATCCGCAGTTGTCCTCGTGGGCGCGGATCGCACTGGAAGTGATTCCGGGCGCGGCGGCCGATGAAGCGTTGCGAAAGGCGACCGAATCGCTGGAGGGCCGACTCTTGGTGGGCACGATCAATTCGATCGGAATCCGCCGCGATGCCAAGGCCGTCGATTCTCTGATCGCCCGGTTGCAGGATAATGACCCTGAAGTCGCGTCGGCTGCGGCCGTGGCACTGGGACGCATCGGCAATGCGGCCGCGACCAAGTCGCTCCGGGAATCGTTGACCACCGAGGTTGCCCAAGTTCGTTCGGCGGTGGCCGAGGGCTGCGTGCTGTGTGCGGAACGGCTTCACGCCGATGGGAAGTCTGACGAAGCGGCGCAGATCTACGACGACGTCCGCAAGGCCGACGTCCCGAAGCAGCGCATCGTCGAGGCGACTCGCGGAGCGATTCTCGCTCGAAAGCAGCAGGGCATCCCGCTCTTGTTGGAGCAGTTCCAGTCGCCGGACAAAAAGCTGTTCCAGGTCGCACTCAGTACGGCGCGCGAGTTTCCGGGGGGCGAGGTCGACAAGGCCCTGGCAACCGAGATGGCGCGTGCGACACCGGAACGGGCGGCCTTGATCATCCAGGCCATGGCCGACCGCCCGCAGACCGTTGTCTTGTCCGCCGTGTTAAAAGCCGCCGAACAAGGCCCGAAGCCGGTTCGCTTGTCCGCCATCGGCGCCCTCGCCCGTGTGGGAAATGATTCGTGCCTTCCGCCGCTGTTGGCGATTGCACTCGAAGCCGACGCCGATCTGGCGCAGGTGGCAAAAGGAACACTGGCCGAACTCCCGGGTGAGAAAGTGGACTCGCAAGTCGTCGCACTCCTCGCCAAAGCCCAGGGAAAAAGTTACCCGCTGCTGATCGAACTGGTCGGGCAGAGACGGATCGAAGCAACGGCCGCCCTCCTGAAGGCGCTGGACCATTCCGACAAGACGGTGCGCAACGCCGCACTCAAATCGTTGGGAGAGACGGTCACTCTCAAGAATCTTTCCGTGTTGGTCACCCAAGCGGTGTCCCCGAAAAACCCTGATGATGCGCCCGCGGCCCAACTGGCCCTGAAAACGGCGAGCATCCGCATGCCCGACCGCGAGGCGTGTGCCGCCGAACTCACAACCGCCCTGGACCGTTCGCCGGCGGGGACGAAAACCCTGTTGTTGGAAATCCTGAACGATGTGGGGGGAACCAAGGCCCTGAAGACCATTGCCGCGGCGGCCAAGGGGAACGATCCCCAACTTCAGGACGCCGGCAGCCGTCTGCTCGGCAAGTGGAACAGCATGGACGCCGCGCCGGTGCTGCTGGATCTGATCAAGACCGCCCCGGAGGAAAAGTATCAGCTCCGTGCGCTGCGCGGTTACATTGGTCTCGCGCGAAAGTTCGCCATGCCCGAAAAGGATCGCGTCGAAATGTGCCAAAAGGCGTTCGATGCGTCCCGTCTCCCCGCCGATCAGAAGCAGGTGCTGGATGTGCTCAAACTCCATCCGAGCCTGGAGGGGCTCAAGCTGGCCATCAAGACCAAGCAGGTTGCCGAGTTGAAGGACGACGCCACCCAAGCCACGCTGGTCATCGCCCAGAAGCTCACCAGCAAGGGAGAAAAGGGAGACGAGGTCAAGGAACTGCTCTCCAAAGCCGGGTTCGAAAAGGTGAAGCTGGAGATCATCAAGGCGGAGTACGGTTCCGGTTCCACCCAAAAGGACGTGACCGCCGTCCTCCAGAAGCAGGCGGGTGACTTGCCGCTGATCACCCTGGCCTCGGACAGCTACAACACCAGCTTCGGCGGCGACCCGATGCCGGGAAGTGTCAAGCAACTGAAAATCCAATATCGGATCAACGGCAAGACCGGCGAGGCCTCCTTCGCGGAGGATGCCCTCATCATCCTTCCGATGCCGAAGTGAGCACGAATGCAAATCCGCCGCATTGATTACTCTGTAGCTGAATTCGCAAGAATTCAGTGAGCCCCGAGAAATCTGAACTCTGGCGAGTTCAGCGACTGCCGACTTTCTTCTGCGGGTCGACTTGGTTCTGCGCGGGGCGAACCGAAGTTGAGAAACGTCTGCCTGGCAGAACGCCAACCGCAATGGATCAGCCCTCTCACTCCCGCGATTCAAACTTCGCATCGACTCGTTGGAGTCTCGTGATCGCGGCGGGACATCGTTCGTCGCCCGAGGCGGCCGGTGCGCTGGAGGCTCTCTGCCGGACGTATTGGTTCCCGCTGTATGCCTACGTGCGGCGACGGGTCCCCGACCGGCATGAAGCTCAGGATTTGACGCAGGAGTTTTTCGCGCGGTTGCTCGAGCAGAACCACTTTGCGGTGGCCGATCCGGAACGAGGCCGCTTTCGGGCGTTCCTCCTCACGGCGCTCAAGCACTTTCTGACGAACGAGTGGGACAAGACGCAGGCCATCAAACGGGGAGGGGGTCGCGTTCCCCTGTCGCTCGATTTCGATTCGGGTGAGTCACGGCTGAGCCTGGAACCATCAGACGATCAGACGCCGGAGCGGATCTTCGAGCGCGAGTGGACGATCACCCTGCTGGATCGCGTGCTGGCACGGCTGCGGGACGAACAGGTCGCCGCCGGAAAGGGACCGCCGTTCGAGACGCTCAAGCAATTTCTGACGGGCGGGCGCGACGAAGCATCTTACGCCGATGTCGCCGGTGAACTCGGCATGACGGCCGGTGCGATCAAGGTCGCCGCACATCGACTGCGCCAGCGTTACCGCGAACTGCTGCGAGCCGAAGTCGCGCAGACGGTGGCCGCTCCCCAGGAGGTCGATGACGAGATTCGTCGACTGTTCGAGGCCCTGGGTCGCTGATCGCCAGAAAAGGCTGATCGACGAAAAAGTTGGTAACGCCCGCTGAGTTTGGCTGTAGAAGAGGTTAACCTTCCCGACTCAGGAGCGACCTCGATGACCGAACCTGCCCGCTGCCCAAAATGCCACGCCGAACTGTCGGCCGATGCACCGCAGGGCTTGTGTCCGCAATGCCTGCTGCAAGCGGCTTTCGACAGCCAGTCCGCCGCCGCCGCTGCGGACCCTGCCACCGATCCGACACGACTGACGTCGTCCGGTTTTGTGCCTCCGTCACCCGCCGCACTTGGCCGACTGTTTCCCCAGCTTGAGATCCTCGAACTGCTGGGCCGGGGCGGCATGGGGGCGGTGTACAAAGCCCGCCAGAAGGGCCTCGACCGGCTCGTGGCCGTGAAAGTCCTGCCGCCGGAAGTCGGGAACGATCCGGCGTTTGCCGAACGATTCACGCGCGAGGCCAAAGCGCTGGCGAGGCTCAATCACCCCTCCATCGTCACCGTTCACGACGTCGGTCAGGCGGACGGCCTGTACTTCTTCGTGATGGAGTTCGTCGATGGCCTCAACCTGCGGCAGTTGATCGAACGGCGCGAGCTGTCCTCCGAGCAGGCGCTGGCGATCGTGCCGCAAATCTGCGAAGCGCTGCAGTACGCGCACGACGAGGGGATCGTCCATCGCGACATCAAGCCCGAGAACATCCTGCTCGACAAACGGGGCCGGGTAAAGATCGCCGACTTCGGCCTCGCCAAGCTGCTGGGCCACGAATCGGTCGATGGGTCACTCACCGGCACACAGCAGGTGATGGGGACGCTGCGCTACATGGCTCCCGAGCAAATGCGGGGCGCGCGGCAGGTCGATCATCGGGCCGATATCTATTCGCTGGGCGTCGTGTTTTACGAGTTGCTCACGGGCGAACTGCCGATCGGCCGGTTTGCCCCGCCGTCCAGGAAGGTGCAGATCGACGTACGGCTCGACGAGATCGTGCTCCGCGCGCTGGAGGCCGAACCGGAACAACGCTACCAGCACGCCAGCGATGTGAAGACGGAGATTGACGCGATCCGCACGACCCCCGCGCAGCCGCGAACGTCGGCTGAGCGGCGAGACCCACCGGATCGATTCCGCGAGATGGCACGCGTTGCCATGACTCCGACTGACCTGCCGCAGGGCACGATCGCTTTCCTGCTGCTCAAGTTGTTCTTGATCGCGGGTGTCGTGCTCGCGCTGACGCATGTCGGCCAAATCGTGTTTTGGACCCAGGCACACACCGGTTACGTCTATGAATCCGGTGTCGTCAAAGACGTCATTGCGCCCGATCCGGCCAACCGCCCTCTCAACACGTTTATTTGGATCGATGTGCTGGTCGCGTCCGCAGTCTGCTTCTTCGTCGGTCGTGCCGCGTGGCGAAAAATTGCGTCGGAAACGGGGACAGGTCCAGTTTCCTTGTCCGTCGATGGCGTGCCGTTGATTCGGCAACAACTCAAAGGTCCGGCGATCGCTTTGATGCTGTACGGCCTGATTGTCCTTTTCCCAGCAGCACTTTGCTTCACCAATGGTTTTGACATTGCGGATGGAAACGATGCGACTCCGGCAGCGACGGGATTCGGGTTGATGGCCTTGTCATTCCTGCTGCTGGGGGTGGCGGGCCTGATCATCCGCGGTGGATGGCACATGCTCGCCGTCGAGAGTTATCGAGCGGCATTCCTGGCCAGCTTCCTCGGTCAACCCATTGGACTCTGGGGGCTGTTCGTACTGAGTCGGCCGGACGTCAAGGCGGCGTTTCCGGTCGCTTCTCAGTTTCGCTCCGAGCCTCGCTTTAGCCGCTTTGCAATCGCCGGCGCGGTTTGGGCGTTGTTTGGTTTGCTGGCGATTGTCCCGATCTTGTTCTTCATCGGGTTGAATCGTGTTTGGAGCGGCACGGCACTGCCAACCGATGTGATCTACGCAGAACCTCCCCTCGTCTTCACGATTTTCATGGGCGCGCTGTTGGCGATGAGTGCCGGCGCGCCCATCGGCACGACGATTTTCGGCGCGCTGTCCATCGGGCACATCAAACGCTCGGGCGGAAAAATCATCGGCCGGCCACTGGCGATCGCGGATGCGATCTTCTTCCCGCTGCTGTTGCTGGCCGGGATGGCGGGGTTCGTGGCGATGTTGACTGTACTGACAGCGATCCAATGGGGGATCGATCCGCGACTGTTCGACAAGAATGATCTGCCGCACTTGTTGATCGTGGTCATGGCGGCGCTGATCTGGTTTTTCCCCGCGCGAGCGTTATGGCGTGCCGTAGTCGGGCCGCGCGATGCCCTCCCACTCGGAAAACTTCCGCTCGTTGGCAATGAGCCACTGACTAGCAAAGCGGCGCTTGTGCTCGCGCTGGCGGCCATCGCCGCTCACGCCTGGCCGTGGCATTGGATCGTCTCACCGCCACCGAGTCAGCGATCAATGACGATATCCAACTTCGATGTGATCGACGCTTGGCAAAGCGTTTGGCTGCTGGTGCTGAGCATTGGACTCGCACTGTTCGCGACGGCACCCACACTCGCGAAGTCGGCCAAAATGATCCTGCGCATCGGGTCGGTGATCGCGGCACTCGCGGCACTCGTCATTCAAGTCCAGTTCTTCCGCTCGCTGGGCGAGTTTGAGCCGGAGCGCGTCGAGAAGGTCGTGCGATTGACTCGCACGTATTCGCACATGGGTGTGTACGTGACAATGACACTGACGTCGCTGGCGATTCTATTCTTCGTATTGCGTTTGTTCGAGGAGAAATCCGGGCGGCCGGATTCGCAGCCTCTTCACGCGTCCGATGACGTGCAGAATTCCGAGCCACGTCTCAGCCGCCTTGCGCTTTGGGGTGCGATCTGGGGCGGGCTGGGCCTGCTGGGGCTGATTGTGGCTGTGTTTCTCACGTCGCTCTCCACAAGTGGTCCGAGCGGCCAGTCGAGCGCACCTCCAGAGTCCCTGCGGATACTGGCCTTGGTGATCGTGAGCGTCGCCGTCGCGTTGGGCGTGACCGGGATCTTCGGCACGACGATCTGCGGCGCGGTCGCCATCGGCCAAATCAAGCACTCGGACGGCAAGCTCTACGGGCTGTGGCTCGCGGCGGCGGACTCGCTCTTGTTTCCGCTACTCGCGCTCGGCGGCATCATCGCTGCCCTCGTCGCGCAAGTCGTCTTCGCGATTGCACCACATCCCAATGCCGCTGCGGTGACTTCTGCGGGAGCCTTGGGCGTGCTCGTCGCATTGGTCGTCTGCTTCTTCGTCGCCCGCGCGGTGTGGCGTGCGATTGTGGGCCAGTCTGACAGCGCTCGGCGCGGGTTTCTGACCCCGCCGCTGGCTGCGACCGAAGGTCTCCCTGGCGCGACGAACGCCCAGGAGACCTTCGGTCATTCGAGTGGCTCGGTCGGAGACCGGCCACCGCACGGAACGGTCGGAGACCAGCCACAACCAGCGAATCACCTGAGCGGCATCGGGCAGATCAGTCTGTGGACGGCGATGGCGGGCGTGGTGTTGCCCGTCCTGCTGGCGCTCGGCGCGCTGTTGGTTGCGCCATCTCAACGCCTCTCGGATTTTTTCGTTCTCGGCGGCGTTCTCGGCGGCCTCTTGGAACTGGTCGCGTTGGTTTGCGGCATCGTGGCGTGGCGCACCGGATCGGGCAAAGCCGGCACCCTCATCGCCAGCGTTTCACTCTTGCTGGGGCTGCTGATCGCTTCGACGTCTCTCGTTTCCGTAAGCCCGTCTGAGGTGGAAGAGAAAACGGAGAGTCTCTCGCGGGTTCCAGCCGCTGTTCCTCCGCTGGGCAACATCACGAGCGGCATCGGCGCGGAGTTCACTGTTCCCGCCGGTCAGGTGGCCATTTTTGAAATCGTGACGCGCCGCAACGGCGAGACCGTGCCAGTTCCGCCTCACTGCGGTTACGTCATGGCTTCGCCGGAGAGCGACGTTGCCGGAACATTCCGCTGGTCGCGAAAACCGGTCGAGAACAGTGATCGCCCAGACGGTCGAATTTGGAGTCTCGAGATCCTGACCGGCGGTGGCGGCCGAGGGTACTCCGAAGGAACGCTGTTACCGGAGGAACTGAACGATGCCGTCGGCGCGCGAGGTCATGGGCTGGGCCGGCTGGAACCCAACGAAGAGGTCATTCATTGGGGGACCGACGACGCCAACAACCTGCCGGCCAACGGCCTGACCGGCCTGCGCGTGACCGTGGTCGCTCATGAATTCAAATCCGGTGGATCAGGCAATGCGCATATCGACTGGAAGCAGGCACAGTCGGCCACATCGACGACACGTCGCAAACTCCCCGTCGATCCATCGGACTCGTTCCACAGCGCGGCGGAAAAGGGCGACGCGGCTCGCGTCAAGCAGTTGCTCGACGCTGGCGCGAGCGTCAATGCGAAGGACGCTGACGGGCAGACGCCGCTGATGAAGGCCGTCGCGGCCGGGCACAAGTCGCTCGCGCTGACGCTGATCATGCTCGGTGCGGACCTCACCGAACAGGATGCTCGCGGGCGATCGGCGCTTATGATCGCGGCCGAGAAGCGCGACGCGACGTTGCTCTCACGGTTGAACGACTTGTCGCAGATTTCCTACGACCAGGACACAACAAAACGAAAGGAACGGCTGCGCGCGTTCCCCGGCGTCGAGCGGTCCCTGTTGGCCGGCCGCGACGTGGACCTGCACAACATCAATCTCTCCGCAGCGGAGCGACTCCAAGACAACGACGGCGAGAACGCCCTGATGAAAGCGGCACGCACCGGTGACTGGGAGTGCTTCAACATTCTGGCAAACCAGACGGACACGCTGTTGGCCCAGGACAAGCTCGGCCGGACCGTATTGATGCACGCGGTGCTGGGGGGCCACGCGGGCGAATCGCGTTGGAGAGAGCAGATCGAGTGGCTCACGAAGCCGCCGTACATCGGCGTGGCCGGCGTGGACAACATCTTCATCGGCCTGATGTACATTTTCGAACTCGAAAGGAGCCTGAGCCTGCTCGACCACGAAGGCAAGTCGGTCCTGCAGTTGGCCGAGGAACACGACCAGAAAGAAATCGCCGGCATCCTGCGCCGGCACCTGGGGATGATTGCCACGAATCAGACCGCCGAAATCGAAAAGGGGGGCGACGGCGTGTCGAAACACCATCGGCTCCGGGGTCTCGCGTGGCGGGCGCTCGGCGAGAAAGACAAAGCGGAGGCCGATCTCAAGCTGTCGTCTCCGAAGTAGCAGTCGCGTGTACCGAGTCGGCGAGTCCCACCAATCTGACCATCGAGGGGGACGGTCGCGCGGAACATGGTGTCGTCGTCAGAATCACCGGTGAGACGAACAGACAACCGCCTTGACATCAAACTTGTGGGCGATCACGCCAACAGGCCGTCGATCTTTTGTCCGATGACCGGCGAGTTCGGACGTCGCACCTGATCGTAGATGATCGTGTCGGCCGGCACGCCGAGCAGATGATAGATGGTCGCGGCCATGTCCCTGGGGTCGTGCGGATGCGAGGTTGGATACGCGGCAATCTTGTCGGACGAGCCGTACACCACGCCTCGACCAATGCCGGCTCCGGAGAGCGCGAGCGAATAGACCCACGGCCAATGGTCGCGGCCGGAGGAGCCGTTCACCTTCGGCGTCCGGCCGAACTCGGCGTTGACGATCACCAGCGTCTGGTCGAGTAAGCCGCGTTCGTCGAGATCGTTGACCAGTGCGGAGAACGACTGATCCAACGTCGGGCAGAGCATCGCTTTCATCTGCTTGAAATGCTGCCCGTGCGTGTCCCACGAGCCGGCCGGCGTGTGACAGAAATGGACGTTGATCATCGGCACGCCCGCCTCGGCCAAACGCCGCGCGAGCACACAGCACAGGCCGAACTGCGTCCGTCCGTAGGCGTCGCGAACCGTTGCGGGTTCGGCGGCGAGGTCGAAGGCGGTGGCCAGCGAAGTGGACGTGAGCAGGTTGAACGCACGCTGCTGAAATTCGTCGAGACTTTGGACGTTCGCGGTGCGATCCAGCCGACGGCGTTCATCGTCGAGTTCATCCAGCAATCTGCGTCGGCCGCTGATCCGCAGAGAATTCAGATCGGGATTCGGCGTCACCGCGCCGACTCGGACATTGGCCGGAAGCAAATCCTGATCGACCACCAGCGGACTGTGTCGCAGACCCAGAAAGCCGGACGACTGCCCGTGCAGCACCGTCCCGTTACTGCGACGCATCTGCGGACCGACTTGCACCCAGGTCGGAAGTTTGTCGGCTGGACGCACGCGATCGAGCACCGCACCGATGGCTGGAAAGTCTGTGGTCGTCGGCGGGAAGTCGCCGCGTGCTTCGGACTCCGGCGGATGCGCGTGACCCGTCATTGCTGGCAACGCGGCTTGCACATGATTCGCGTTCGGGTGGCTCATCGAGCGAATCACAGCGAGCTTGTGTGCGATCGCCGCAGTGCGCGGCAGCAGTTCGCTGAATTGCACTCCGGGGACGCTCGTGGCGATGGCTTGAAACTCACCGCGAGCGGGCGTCGGCCCGTCCGGCTTCGGATCGAACGTCTCCTGCTGAGCGTGTCCGCCGTGCAGGTAGAGCATGATGACGGATTTCGCTCGGCCAAACGTGCCGGCATCGGCCGCGCTCGCTTGGGCACGAAACAAGTCGGAGAGCGCCAGCGTGCCGCCCCACAACCCGCCGACGCGCAGGACTTCACGGCGCGTCAGGCCGCTCGCTTGGCGAAACTCAGCACAGCCACGGTCAAAGAAGGCTTGCGACATTCGGCGACCCCATTTCCTGCGCAGGATCGTCACTTGCCGTACCAATGAAGTCAATACAATTCGCGGATGCGAGCCGGTGGCCAAGAAGCAGTTTCAAAACCTGCTTCGGAGCGGGGGACGTGAGTCCCCTGAATTCGCGTGAGTTG
>JANODP010000144.1:0-5596 GCA_031412755.1 Schlesneria sp.
ACCCGGGGCCTCACGGCACCCGGCTCGCCTGAACGATGTAGGAAGGATGTCTGGCGGGCGCGATCAACTTGCGTCCACGATACCGTCCGAGATCATCTGTTGCGCCTGGCGGGCGGCTTCTTTGTGAATCGACTGGTATTCGTCGGGCAGGGAATTCCGGTCCACCTTCACGAGGAGTTTGAGCGCCGCCGTCGGTCTCTTCAAAAATTTGACGTTCAGCACGGCGAGTTTGACCCGCTGGCGATCGGCCTCCTCGGGGAAGCGTTCGATGAACTCTTCGAGAAACGGTTTTGAGTCGCGGACGTTTTGCTGTTTGAAGAAGCCGTCGGCCAGGCCGCGCAGCTCGGCCATCGGCAGTTGAAAGCCCGGATCGGACGAACGCTGTCGGCGGACTTCGGCGAGCGCGTCGTTCAGTTTGTCGGCTTTGAGGGCGCTGCGGATGCGACCGATCGGAGACGTGTCAGCGGATGGTGCGGGAGCCGGCGGTGGTGTCGGAGGAGCTGATTTGGGAGACGGCGCTCTGCCTGGGTCCGGCTTCGTGGGGATCGGTGGCAAGGGGGGCACGGCTCGCGCACCGGAGCCCGCCGTCTTCTTGGCCTTCTTGGGTGGGGCCTCGGGTTCGTCCAGAATTTCAATGAGGTCTTCTTCGACAACCTCCTCTTCGAGGACATCATCATCGAGCGATTTCAGCGCCTGCAACTTCGGCAACGCACGCTTCTTCTTGTTCGAGCGGACGCGCGGCTCATCGTCGTCGTCCCGCGCCGGCGCGACGACTTTCCTGTCGTTGCGGATCGAGATCGCCGCCGCATCCTGCCACGAGCCGACGTGCTCCATGGCCCCGTGTTTGTTTTGAGCATAGGCGAACAGATCCCAGTTCTCACAATCGACCCAGTTCAGTTTGACGAACGCCGCGCCGACGCCGAATCCCAGGATTGCTCCGAGCGCGTGGGCGATCTCGGACGTGACTTCAAATCCGGGCGCCAGCAAGACTGCGCCCAGGATCTCGACCCCGATCTTGAGGCCGCAGAAATAGACGTACTCCATTTCAAACGTCCCCGCGCCGAGGGCGATCCACAAACACGAGATCTCGTTCTTCGGCGCCCAGACCAGCACGATGCCGAGCAGCGCGAAGACAACCAGCGACGCTCCGCCCGCTCCCGGTCGATGCAGCCTCGCCAAGTGGCGGTTCAGTGCCTCCATCGCCTTCGGATCGATTGGCTCCTCGTCATCCGGATCCATCTCGCCAGCGGGAAAGTTCCCGACGGGATCGCCATCCATCCCGGGAGCCATGTCCGGTTCATCCGCTCCATCGTTGTCCTGGGCGAATGCAAGAGTCGGTTCAAACCAGGAGGACGATCCGCGCGACGGGGCCTCCGTAAGATCACCGAAGTCAAACGTCGGCTTGTACCCCAACATCGTGAGTTGGATCAGGAAGCCTCCCACGATGCCGATCGCCATGTAGACGCCGAGGAATTTCCACCAGCCGAGCTTCCCCTCGACGACGATCCCGAATGCCCAGAGAAAGAACATGTTGCCGAGGAGATGGCCGATCCCGAAGTGCAGGAAGTTGTAGGCGACCCATTCGAGCGGATGGAGGCCGTTGCCATATTGCAGCAGCCAACCGTCGTTGTTGTAGCCCATTCCGGTGAGGGCAAACGTCAGGCAGTTGACGACGATCAGCGCGATGGTCATCCACGGAAAGTGGTAGATCGGAGCGTCGGTGCTGTACGGAAGAATCATCGTTGTTCCTCGCGTTCAGATGATGATGACGTTGGTACAGCCGGTTGGTTGTAAGACGCAATTTGAGTTGCGCGAATCGGCGGTGTGGTCCCGACTCGCCCCTCGCCCCCGGCCCCTCTCCCCAAAGGGGCGAGGGGAGAAAGCAGGATGCGGGAAGAGGTGGCTCAACGCGCTTCGTCGCTGCCGAAGTGAGCGAGTGTTTCCTGGAACTTCTTCTTGCCCGCTTCGACCACGCGGCGGATCTCTTTGGCGTTTTGATCGCTCTCCTTGCGCAGGTCGGCGATCATCTGGAGGGACTCGACCTGGTAGTCGGTGATCGCGGTGACGAGCTTCTCGACCGACTGCGGGCTGATCGTGGAACCGTATCCGGCTCTGAGGGCCGCCCGTTCCAGATCGCGGCCGAGTTCCGCGACGTCTTCCAGTCCCTTGTTGACCCCCTCCTTCATCGCCTCGGTTGAGCGGGTCGCTTCGTTCAGGCCCTGCTGCGATGTGTAAACGGTGCCGAGGATCGTGAAGACGTGCTCGTTCGTCGTGAAGAACGTGACCGAGCGGCGGTAGACCTGATCCTTCACGTCGTGCGTCTGCTTGAGTTTCGTCACGAGCGTCTCGCCGACGTCGTAGCCAATGCTCAGGTTCTCGGCGACATCCTTGAGGAGTTGGAAATTGCGATCTTCCTTCTCAAATGCGAGTCGTGCTTCATCGCGAGTCAGTTCGAGTTTGGAGCGTACTCCCTGCTCGGCGCTCGCCGCCGCGGTGACCGCTTCCTGTGCCTTGGCGAACGCCGCCTTGGCCGCTTCCAACGTCGGAGCGTGCTGCTCGACGAGTTCGCGCGACAGGATTTCGGCCTCCTTCAGCGCGAAGCGGAAGTCGATGTAACCGTCCATGATCGCCTGTTCGCGGTCGAGTTGGTTCCGGGTGTCGGCTGCCACGTTTTGATAGAGGTTCAGGATCTTCTCGAACCGGGCGCTGGGCGTGCCGCGCTGCAGCCGCATCCACAGGTTCTGAGCCTTCTCGGCCAGGCTGAATTTGCCGTCGTCGAGCTGCTTGATAAGCATCTTCGAGTCGTCGCGCACGCTGTCGAACATCTGCGTGATTTCGAGGTAGCGGTTGCCGATGTTGATGCTCTCGACGTTGTCCCGCACCAGCGCGTTGAAGGTCCCCATCTGCTGAATCGTCTTGGCGATGGCCAGCACCTTTGGCTCGTCGATGTGCTTTACCTCATCGAGCAGCCTGGTCAGTTCCGACTGTGACCCGGACGCCGGAGCCACGCCAAACTTTTGCAGCACCGAAACGGCCCGGTCGAGATACTTCTGGATTCCGGTCGGCAACGCTGGAACAGAGAGGCCGGTGGTAGCAGTCGTCGCGAGCGTAGTGGTGTCGGCCATGTGAGGAAACTCCCGAATGAAGTGAGGGGCGGAACGGAATCGACTCCGGTTCGTGACGATGTTACCGTCTGGGGCGGCGAGCGTATCAAATCCCGTCGAGCCTCGCGACGATCCTGCGAAAGGGCCAGATCATGTCGGCTGCCGGTCAGAAATCTCCGCCGCAAATCTCGCTGGACGAGATGCTGCGCGTGATGGACGTGGCGACGGAACTGCGCAAGCAGCGTGAGACCGTGGAGAAAGAGTTTGCCGTCGATGAGACCCGGCAGATGCTGCGCGAGCGGCTGCTGGCGGCGACGAGCATCACCGGCGAACGAGTCTCTGAAGCCGAGGTCGATACGGCAATCGCCCAGTACTTCGAGACGCTCTACACGTATCGCGAGCCGCCGCGCAGCCTGAACGTGACGCTGGCCCATCTGTACGTGCGACGCGGTCAACTCAGCGTGACACTGGCGATGGTGCTCGCGCTGGCGGGAGTCGGCTGGTACATGCTGCACACGTCGGCGGGGATGTTCTCGCGCACGGCCCGCTCGTCTCGTCAAGCCGTGCAACAGGCGACCTCGCCCGCCGATCTGTCAAAGCGTCTGCAAGACAACGCGCAGGAACGGGCCGCCGAACTGGACCAGTCTGTCCGCGAGCTGACAGATCGGATTCGATCCGTCGCCCGCGACGCGGAGATTCCGGAAGAGATGGACCGGCTGCTGGGTGAACTCAACGTGGCAAAGAAGCAGCTTGACGTGAAGTCGCTCACCGAATTGAGCCGGCGGACGGCATCGCTGCTCGATCAACTGAACGAATCTTACGAGGTCCATATCGTGAGCGGACCGAACGACAAGAGCGGGATCGATCGCTATTTCGAGGACGAGCAGGGAAAGCGTGTCTCCGGTTACTACGTGATCGTCGAAGCCCGTGCGGCCGATGGAAATCCGTTGCCGCGCCGCATCCGCAACAGCGAGACTCAGCAGACCGTGCAGGTGACGCGCTGGGCCGAGCGGGTTCCGCAGGAAGTCTACGACCGCATCAAAGCTGACAAGAAGGCTGACGGCGTACTCAACGACACCTTGTTTGCCGTGAAACGGCGTGGCTACCAGAACGAAGAGATCAAACTCGTCGGTCCCGACAACCAGCCGCTGTCTCGACTCGGACAAATCACGAAATGGTGGTGACTTGCCTGCGAGCGTTCCGTCGTCCAAGAAAACGGTCTCCAGAGTCGACAGCCCCGGCTTTCCGTTCGTTCGCGAAACAACCGTATCGGGTTCGTCGTTCCGTTCGGCGAAGTCGTGTGTTGACGTGAATGATGTTTCCGGCTTGAATCTGCGGCGTTACAAGACGTTCTTCACGGAAAGTTCCTCGTCTATTTCGGGAGTCTGCCATGACACTGCACGGTTGCGCTTGCGGACTGCTGCTCGTTCTGTTGTCGGCCGGCGTGGCCAGTGCTCAGGCCGCGGCGGGAGCCGACAAACTCAAGGGCGAGGCCGAAACCGCCTATCAACAGGGTGAGTTTGCGAAGTGCCTCGAAATCACGACGCGTTTGTTGGCGCAGAACCCCAAGGATCACGGGGCGCTGTATCTGCGAGCCAGTTCGCATGTCGAACTCGGAGTCATCCATCGCGACGGCAAGGAATTGCGGCAGGGAGTCGAAGACGCGCGGGAGTCGCTCCGTTTGAGCGGGCCCAGCGAGATCAACTATTACCTCCCGTACATGTACGGCATGACGGCCCTGGCGAACCTGGAGGGGCGCAAGGAACACGCGGATGTGGTGCTGCAGGTCGCCAAGAGCGTGCTGGATCGCACGACAATCACTCCCGAACAGCGGGCCAACACGCTGTATCAACGGGCTGCCGCGTACATCCATTTGAAAAACATGGGCGCGGCGATTCAGGACTATCAGGCGGCCATCAAGAGCTTTCCCGGACACCTCGGCTCGCACGTCGGTCTGGCCGAGAGCTACGTCGTCAGTCAGCAGGCCGACAAGGCGCTCGCGGCCTTTTCCAAGGCGGTGGAGACCTTCCCCAACAATCCGCTGGTCTACAACAATCGCGGACTGTTCCTGCAGCAGCAGAAGCGGTTGAACGAAGCGGTGGCCGACTTCAACAAGGCCCTGCAAATCGACCCCAAGTTTGCCGTCGCGCATACGAATCGCGGGTTCACGCAGCAGGCGGCGGGCAACCTCGCCGCGGCGGAGGCCGATTATTCGGAAGCCATCCAACTCGAACCGAGCAATCCGCTCTTTTTGAGTTTACGCGGTACGTGTCGACTGGCTCAGGGAAATACGGCCGGTGCGATCGAGGACTACAACCAGTCGATTCGCCTCGCCCCACAGAATCCCGTGGCCCACGCCGATCTCGGGTTCGCCAAGTATTTTTCAAAGGACTTGGCGGGCGCACTGGCGTCATTCGACCAGGCTGTCGCGCTGGATGCCAACATGCGCTACCTGAACCCCTGGCGATGTTGGGTGCTGGTGTTGCTGGGCA
>JANODP010000145.1:0-13900 GCA_031412755.1 Schlesneria sp.
ATTAAATTCGTGTTCTCTTCAGATCTCGCCTCCATCCCTGCAAACCTTTGCCTGGATTTCCCTTTGCGCGCAAACATCCCTGAAAACATTTGCCTGGTGCTCCCTTTGCGCGCAAATACCCCTGGAAACTTTCGCCGGGAGTCCCTTTTGCGCGCAAAGACCCCCGGAAACTTTCGCCGGTGGCTCCCTTTGCGCGCAAAAACCCCTGGAAACTTTCGCCGGGAGCCCCTTTTGCGCGCAAAAACCCCTGGAAACTTTCGCCGGGAGCCCCTTTTGCGCGCAAATACCCCCGGAAACTTTCGCCGGGAGCCCCTTTTGCGCGCAAATACCCCCGGAAACTTTCGCCGGGAGCCTTCCTTGCGTGCTAAGACCACTGGAGTTTGTTGCAGCGACCAGTCTTAGCACCCACAAACATCATCATAAGACATCATCCCCGATTGTTTTACGGCAACGAGCGACACCCGCACTCCAGCCGACGGTCAAATTGGCGGATCAGGGCAGTCCGCCGTCGCACGTCACGCGGGGCAGCGCGCTGGCAGAATGGACGCGACTCGGCCGAGTTCTGCGTCGGTCAGCAGGCCCTTGAGCCGCGACAGGAACTGCGGCGAGATGTGCCAGCGTCCCAACACGTCGAACATGGGCCCGAGTTTTTTCGGTTCGACCCCCATCTCCAGCTTCTGCTGCATCGATTCGTCGGGGGCGAGGTCGAGAAACTGGCTGATGAGCAGGAAGTCGCCGTCGTTCGGCAGTTCCAAATAGAGCAGCCTCAGTTCGCGCGACAGGTACGCATCGACGGGCACGGACAGATCGAGCGGCCCGCCGCGCATGTGCCGGGCGAAGACGTCGGGGTCGTTTTCGACCAGCCGCGCCGCCGTCTCGCACACCGCATAAATCACGCTCTCATCGACGAGGTCGGCGGGATGCGCGTCGCGGCTGAGATGCTTGTGCCACGTCGCGGCCAGCAAATCCAACTGGACCTGCGCGGGAACTTCTCGCAGGAACGGGACTTCGCCCAGATAGCCATACGCTTCCGAGGCGCCGCCCGCCCGGAGCTTGTGCAGGGAAAGCCGCTCGAACGTCTCGCGGAACGCGACGCGAAACGCGACGTAGCTGAGCAGCGACTGGGGCAGCGGTGCGTGACAGATCTTGAGCATGAATCCATGCTGGCCACACTCCCCCACCAAACACAAGTCGCGAATAGGGATTTTTCTGACAAAGCCCGCTGCTGGAGCAGTCACGACTGGCGCGATTCGCCCGGTTCGCCAAATCGCTGCGACCGTCAGACCATTCGCAGTCGTTCACGGTTTCCCGCGCGAGTCCCTCTTGCATGCCCCAGACGGAAAGACGTGGCTCGTCGGCGTGCTCTCACCCGGATGATTCACCACGGAGACCGCCGCCGGTTGCCCGCTTTCGATTGCGGTGGTTCCTCTTTAGAATCTCGCCCCGACCGGTCGGCGAACTGCCCGCCGTTGCGAACCGAATTCACCACGAGCCTGCATCACACGGAGACTGTTCATGCGTCTAGCCACCCTGCAAACCGAGAACGGTCCCCGCGTCGTCGGCGTCGCCCTCGATGGCCGTTTCGTCGATCTGGGCCAGATCGATGCGAAGCTGCCCACGACATTGAAGGCGATCCTCGCGACCGATCAGGGATTGATGGCCGCGGCCAACGCCTTGGCCGCGGGGTTGGCCGGGGGGCCGTTCGTGACGGGTCGGTTGCTCGCTCCGATTTCCGATCCCAGCAAGGTGATTTGCATCGGTCTCAACTATCGCGACCACGCGTTGGAGACGAACTCACCGATCCCGGAGGAGCCGGTCGTGTTCAACAAGTTCCCGCAATGCGTCGTTGGTCCCGACGAGGCCGTCATCCTGCCCAGGGTCGCTCACGAGGTCGATTACGAAGCCGAGTTGGTCGTCGTGATCGGCAAGCGGGGAAAGAATATTTCCAAAGCGAATGCGATGCAGCACGTCGCCGGATACACGATCGGCAATGATGTGTCGGCGCGCGATTGGCAGAAGGGGCGGCCGGGCGGTCAGTGGCTGTTGGGAAAGGCTCCCGACACCTTCGCACCCACGGGGCCGCATCTGGTGACCGCCGATGAAGTCGATCCGAGCAATCTGAAGATCGGACTGCGACTGAACGGCGAGACCATGCAGGCCTCCTCCACGCGCGAGCTGATCTTCGGTGTCGATGAGTTGATCGCCCATGTCTCGCAACTGGTGACGCTGCAGCCGGGTGACCTGATCTTCACGGGAACGCCTCCGGGTGTGGGGGCCGCCCGCAAACCGCCGGTCTTCATCAAGGCGGGAGATCGGATGGACGTCGAAATCGAGGGGCTCGGCGTCTTGTCCAACCCGGTCGTGGCCGAGGCCGACTGACGAGGATCTCGCGCGAGAGGGGAGCCGCGCGAACTCTCAGGGCAGGGTGCCTTGCGGGCGGGACTCGGCTCCCATCGCCCCCTTGCGGAAGTCCGCGCGGATCACGCCATCGCGAGTCGTTCCCGCCGTCAGCGAATCACCCGCATGGCCTTCTGGCACAGCGCGGCGGGCGACTCGA
This sequence comes from Schlesneria sp., assembly GCA_031412755.1. Lineage (GTDB taxonomy): Bacteria > Planctomycetota > Planctomycetia > Planctomycetales > Planctomycetaceae > Schlesneria. The sequence continues at coordinate 2,558 of JANODP010000145.1, forward strand.
TCGCGCAACTCCGTCCAGACGTCAGCCGACTCGCGGCCGGGTTGGCGCGCCGAGGCCAGTCGCGCCATGGCCCGGACTCCCTCCGCGTCCTGTCCCGAGAGGGACTTCGCCGCAGCCAGGCACTGCCAGTCGCGATCGCAGGCCTCGCGCTGCTCGATCGCCCGACCCAGATAGTTGGCCGCATCGGTCCATCGCTCGGCGGCGGCATAGGCCAGGCCGAGTCTCCATTCCGCCTCGGCGCGCTGCTCGCAGGGCGAGGGCGCCGTCGGGAGCGCGTCACGCAGCAACGGGCAGGCCTGATCGGGATGGCCTCGCTGGATATGAACCTCCGCCAACTCGAAGCGAGCGTCCAACCGGTCCGGCGCGAGTTGCAGCAGCCGGACATACGCTGCGAGCGCGTCCTCATAGTTGCCGCGCGCGGCATCGGCCCGGGCCTTCACGAACAGCGCCTCGATGGATTGAGGATCGAGTCGCAGCGCCACTTCGGCCGATCGTGCCGCGGCCGCCGCGTTCTGGTCGTTCCACAACAACGTCGCCTGCTGTGTTCGCAACTTCGCGTCGTGAGGATGCAACTGAACCAACTCGGACAGTTCCGCCAGGGCCTCGTCGCGGCGTCCCGCCTCCCACATCGCCTCGGCCAGTTGCCGCCGCGTCTCCGCATCTTTGGGTCGGTGACGAATGGCTTCGTCCAGCAACAGTTCGGCCTGATCCGGCCAACCCTGAATCCGCGCCTCGCGAGCCTGCTCACACAACGAACTGCATTTTTCAGAGCGTCGCGAAATCCGCTGTTGAATCGCGGCACAGCCGATCGGCGACACGCTCAACCACGTCAATGCCAAGATCCCGACCACACGCAGGAGTGGCATCACTGACCTTGCTCGCCGAACCCGTCGTCCCGCGCAGCCACCTTCTCTCTGGCCTCGCGCGCAGGCGGTTCGATCGGCAGTCGAGGGCTCGGGTACGAAGTGTGACGGAGACATGGCCATTCAGATTTGACGGTAAGGAACCCCAACGAAATGGACCGCGACCGTAGCAGTTTGTGCCGATTCCGACCAGACGAACTGGGATCCAGATTGATGCCAAACAGGGTTTCATCGTTCCGGATCGACCGGAAACTTGACCGAATCGGCCGGAAGTTTCCATCGGGATCGGCCAATGCGGTACCGCGCGATTTCATTCCTTGACATTGGCCCCCCAATCACGTTTATTACGTCCCGCGTTTGGCCCCCATCGTCTAGAGGCCCAGGATGCAGGATTCTCAGTCCTGACACGCGGGTTCGAATCCCGCTGGGGGTACTGCCCGAGTTTTGAAAACCCCTTGTTTTGTAGGTTGTCCCTGCGAGACAAGGGGTTGTTCATTTCCTGAAGACGCACAATGCGGCGCCGTTTCAGGGGTTGCGAGCGGTTGCTGCGCCGCCTTGGCAAAGTCGGTCTTTCGGACCTGTCACGTAGCGACCCTCGCCAAAAAACTAACGCACGTCGGAGGCCGCTGTCGCTCGACTCGTCACTGAATGCCGCTCGGCCTAACCCACAGGGACTGTCTGAGAGACTTCGAACCACGGGGCGGAAGTTGGAACGTTCTCCGAATCTGATTCTGCCAGAACGATCGGAGCCTGCCACTCGACATCAATTCGGGCATGCAAGCTGGCTGCGATGGTGACCACACTGTCTTGTCCGTGCGAAATGGCTTGGATCAAACCCTGAATTGGAGCGTGACGGCGTTCACGATAGATGGCGACGTTGTTGGTTTGCGCAGAGACGATCGGTATGTGTGGCAGGTCGGGTGACTTGCGGATGTGAAATACGGATCTTCCCGTCCCGGCGGGGGCGACCAGCGCTGCCCGCTCGTCTTCGCCCCCCTCAAGTGTCCATGGTTCTCGCAGAATTTCTGTCAGGGCGGTGTTGATTTCCAGTTCATCGTATCCCGCCCCCTGGGAATCATGCTGAAGGACAATACACAGCAGTTTATCCATGCTGTTCAGTACGACTCGTCGGGCGTGCTTGCGGAGCGGGCCACCCAGCGTCTCTTCGTAGGAGCAACGTTGCTGCAGGCAACGTTGCAGTTTCTTTGGCCCCGCCAGAGCGTCGTGTTCGAGCCGAGTACGGAGTTGATGAACGAGCTGGGGGCGATGTTCCACCAACCATTGGCGCAGCGATCTTTCATAGCGCGACGAAAGCCCACTGTCGGAGTTGGCAGCGGTACTGTCATGGCGGAGTCGTTTGCCGAGCTGCTTGAGCTCGTGCCACATGGTGAGCAATTGGTCGATCACAGCCGAAAGATGTGCCTCGATCGACCGCAGTTGCAATTGAACGAGCACTTCGATGAGTTCCTCGAAGGAACTGAGGCCGTGTTGGATCAGTTTTTCGGCAAGAATATTGCGCGGATTGGCACGTCGTACCAGCCATCCCAGGCTGCTCTTGGACGCGTCTTCCGGGCCGGGCGGTGACGTGAGCAGGATTCGCGAATTCGTCTGATCAGCGTGTCGCTCACGGGTCACTTTTCCAAGGACACTGATCAGGTCGCGGATGCAATCGCGTCCGCACTCTGCCACGTGACGGGCGGCATCCACTCCTCCCGTCGGCTGATCGATCAGGTCACACGCCCAAGTGATGTACCGGGCTGCGATCGGCATCGCTTGCGAAGTCAGCCGCGAGTAGAGCAGGTCGAACAGCGTATTTCGGCGAGAATCGTTGGGACGCTCGCCGAAGTCGAGGCCGATGGCTTGATCCTGCAGCGCCACCGTCAAGCGGGCCACTTCGTGATCGGGGGCGTCCTCGTTGACGGCGCCGACGGCCTCTGCAAACAAAGCTTGGAGATAATCTCGCTGCGAGATCTTCAATTCTTGCTGGAGAACCTCACGGGCTCGATTCATGAACTGTTCAACGTCAACCCCGCAGGCGTGCAGTTTTGTTTCGGCCTCGGCGGTCAACCGCTGATTCTTGGCATCCTGGCTGTACTCCATCGAGTTCAAGAGCAGCGAGACGGCCGGGGTAGTATGGCGTTCGCCGATTCCGGGTTGCAGTTCCGACCCGCACCAGCAATCGATCATGTCGACGCAGAGTTGCCCGGTCAGATCGTCAATAAAGTTTCCGGAGTACGCGCCGATCTGTCGCACTTGTACGAGATCCACCGACGGTATGACCTCCGGCGTGCAGGACCGGGAACCGCTGAGCACATGATCAAGATTCGTCAGCAGGCGACTGTAGAGGTGTTCGGCGACGTTGTCGATCGCATGCAGCCACGTTGGCCCATCCAGGTCTTCGCCGAGATGCAGAAATTGCGTTGATTTGAAAGTCTGATTGTTACCGTGGAAGGGGGGAATCTGCAGCAGCGGTTCGCCGGGATAGAAACTGCCTGGCGTGCTGTAATGTTCCAATTCGCAGAGCGTGGCAATCGCGTTGAGCACAGCCTTGTCGCGACCGGTGCCGACGGGTGTCGAATGCAGCAGGATGCCATCGACCGACGCATCAGGAAAGCCGGCATTTCGCAGTTCGTGGCGGGCGGCGTAAGCCAGGTCTGCCAGCATGCCGCTTCCAGTTCCGCCGGAAATGGAAGCGACCAGCAGAACCCGCGGTGGCGTACCGGGGCAGGAGGATGTCACGTGTGAAATTGCCGACCGTAGCGACGTCAGAACGCGATTCGCATTCGACAGCAATGCCAGACGGCCGAGCGGTCGGAACCCATCGGTACTGAGGCTTCGGGGGACGTTAAACAACCAGCGACGTGAGAGCCAACGACGGTGGACCTGCCCCTGTTCGCGATACTCAGTAGAGCTGCGCAGCGGCATGAGGACGGTTTCCAGTTCGGCCCAGCTCTCCTGGTCGCTGTTGATTTCGTTCAAAGCGTCGTGGTCGCCATCGAGAAACAGGATCTTGAAAGCGGGAAGTGCCCTGACTCCTCCCAGCCGATCGGCGATGCGTAATCGCAATCGTTGCAGGGCTTTTCCCGCGGAACCACCGATACCGATCACGATGGTGGGCGTCCGGCGATCCACCGCAGTTGCCGTAGAGGGCTGACTCGTATCGATCGTCGAATTCGGCTGTGTGAAAGCGGACGTTGAGGCTACGGGGGAAGGTGAAGGCTGCTGTTTGGTGACGGGATTGCGTGCCGTAGGAATTTCGCCGGACGCGGTCGAACCGGCAGGTGTCCGACGTGCCGCGGCGGTGAGTTCCTCGACCAGTTCCATGCAACTGGAGAAGCGTTGTTGTGGATCCTTGGACAGTGCCCGCGCGATGATTGGTTGTTGTGCTGCCGGCAGCGGGCTCAGGTTGGGCTTGTCCCGCAGATGCTGTGTCGCCAGTCGCGCCGCCGTCGAACCATTGAAGGGGAGCGCGCCCGTCAGCATTTCCTGGTAGAGGATCGCAAGACTGTACTGGTCACTCGCCCGTGTTGGCTGACCATCGAAAATCTCCGGCGCGGCGTAGGTTGGAGTCAGCCCATGTACCAGCGATGCAGACCGCTCATATATATTCTTCACCATACCGAAATCAGCAACCTTCAATCGGCGGCCGAATAACAGCAGATTGGCTGGTTTAATATCGAGATGCTGGAGCGCGTATTCCTGGTAGATGTAGTCCAAGACATCCGCGACGTCATGCATCATGGACAGAAGATCATTCTGCGGTATCCCTGGTAGTCCCTTACTGAGGCAATCCTGAAAATACTGCTGGAGGTTTTTGTCACCCAGTTCGGTCACAATCGCCAGCAGTTCCCCGCTCTGCTCGATCCGTTCGATTGAGAGTAGGAACGGGTGCCGGACATCTTTGATGCGGTTGAGCGCTCGCAGCTCCATCACCATCCGCGATGGATCGCCGCCGTAGATGAGCTTGATCGCTTTCGAGACTCCGCCCGGTGCCAGAGTTTTCCAGACTTCGCCATAGCCCCCGCGACCGATGTGCTCCAGCAATTGATAGCCTGGAATCGGTTCCCGGGGAATGGCGTTATCGTCGGTGGGTGTATCTTGAATGGACATGACGTGCTCTTGCGAAAAGCGGTATGCAGGCGCTGTTCAAACAGGCATCGCCAGACCGCATTGATCGGCTACCTGGCCTTCAATACCATCGCGAAATATGTTTGTACTGCGGCATCCAGATACTCAGGGCGTAATTCCAACAGGTGACCGTGATAACGGCAGTAGTTACGGACCTGCATCAACAAATCACGTGCATGACAACGACGCTTGGCTCGGCCGGGCTGGCGATAGTGCTTGTCCAACAGGTAATTGACAACATCCTTGCGGTACTCGCAGCCGAATTTCTGACAGTACAGCCGGAAGAGATAATGGAACTCTTCGTCGGTCGGGTCGGTCATGTGAATCTTGTAGGGGATACGGCGTAAGAAGGCTTCATCGACGAGATCCTCCGGCTCAAGGTTCGTCGAGAAGATAATCAACTGCTGGAAGGGGACCTGAATCTTGCGGCCGCTCGGCAGCGTCAGAAAGTCATGACGTGATTCGAGTGGCACGATCCAACGGTTGAGCAAATCTGCGGGGGCGATGCGTTGTCGACCAAAATCATCCACCAACAAACAGCCGCAGTTACTCTTGAGTTGTATGGGTGCTTCGTTGACGTTACGGTCGCGGTTGTAGCGGAGTTCCAGGTTTTCGAGAGTCAGTTCACCGCCAACCACAACTGTCGGACGCTCCACGCGGACCCAGCGGCGATCGATCGATGCGGCCTGCAGCAGGCTGTCCTCTCCCTGCGGCAGAGCCTTGTGGAACTGCGTGTCGTAGAACTTGATGATTTCGCCGTTTTCGATGATCGCATGCGGCACCCAGATCGACTGCCCGAAGCAACTCGTCACACAACGGGCCAGGGTCGATTTTCCGTTGCCCGGCGCCCCATACAGAAACATTCCCGCGCACGAGTTCAACGCCGGTCCCAGCAGGTCAAAAAGCTTGGCCTCGACGGTAATGTTGCGGCAGGCTTCCAGCAACTTCTGACGCGAGGGGGCTTCGTCGGCGATGGACTGCGCTTCGACGGAGACAACGTACTCTGACAGCGGGACGGGCGCTGGCCCGACGTAGGCGCTCTGACGGAGATGCGCTCGGGCCTGATCGTGCCCGGCATCGGTGAGCGCATAGTTGTAGTCATTCAGTTGGGCGGTGCCCGCGTGTGCCACAAATCTGCGGTTGCGCATGGACTCCAGGATTGGCGCGATCAGACGCAATGGCAGACAAATTAATGAGGCCAGCCGCCGACCACTACTGGTGCCAACCGTCGCCATATGACGGAAAAGCATCCCCTCCACGTACTGTTCAGTCAGCCCCGTCTCCACGATGGTTTTCGGCTCGGGGGGACAGAACGTGTCCGACGACATCAGTTGCGCCAGCAATTCGGCGTTCACTTCCATCGGCTTTGCTGTCAGGGTGGCCGTCATGGGGCATCCTCTCGCTCTAATCGCGGGAAACGTTCGTTCGAACGGTATCGCTGACCCGAAATCCCACTACGCGGATGGGCGGTGTCCTACTACTCTAGGTCACGCTTTCGATCGCCGACGTGGCAATTCAGTAAGTGAATCCGAAAAGCAACAAGCGACGGAAGAGCTCCCAGACTGCCAACGTGGTGAGCTCTTCAGTGAATGGGTTTGACCATTCCCCCGCCGTCCGATCTGCCGCATTTTCTGCGAGAAGCGAAGTCAGACGGCTGTTTCCCATGCATGGGCGTCAGAATCGCTGCAACAGCCACCTTCGCCCCGGAATTCGCAGCGACTTCGATGTGATGTTGGAAGCGTTGCGATCTCGGAACATTTCTGGAGTGGCGACGATGCCGCCCCGGTTTGTGAGCTACCCTGTCAGATGTCGTTTCCAATCTTCTGCATTGTTTCGCCGACGATGCAGTTCTCATGGAGTCCCTGATTCGGAACTGGACAGAGAATGGGGTCGCAAATGCAACAATGGCTTCTGATCGGCAAATTGAGCGCCTCGGGTGAGAACTGCAGCAAGCTCATTGATCCCGTTCCGTTTCGTGTTGGCCGACGTCCCGATGCGTCGTTGACACTGCCACGAGTCACAGTCTCTGGATTGCACGCCGAACTGTTCACAGTCGATGAACGTCTGTTTGTCCGCGATCTGGGTAGCACCAACGGTACGTTCATCAACGGCGAACGCCTGTTCGATGTTGCCGAACTGAATGCAGATGATGTCGTTCAGTTCGCCGACCTGGCGCTGCGGGTCATGGTGGCCGCCGCCAAAAGCGATTCACATACGATGCCGCAAGACTTCTGCGATCATGCTCTGGCCCGCGTCCAGTTTGATAAGTTGCTGCGAGAGGAGATCATCACACCGTACTTTCAGCCGATCGTCGATCTCCGAACGGGCGTCACAAAGGCATTCGAGGTACTGGCCCGTAGCCGGCTGATCGGGTTGGAAACTCCCGGACGCATGTTCGCGACGGCGGCCGATCTGCGGATGGAGGCCAGACTCAGCGATTTGATGCGGCGCAAAGGGGTCGAAGTGAGCCAGCAGTTCGACGAGATTCCCCCCGTTTATCTGAACACGCATCCGGCCGAGTTCGAGGATGCCTCGACGTGGGATTGGATTCGCGTGCTGCGCGAGATGGCACCGACACAGAAAATCGTCATCGAAGTCCATGAAGCCGCCGTCACCGACACCATTGGCATCGCGCGGTTCCGGGCGATGTTGAGCGACTTTGACATTGGCCTGGCGTTCGATGACTTTGGTGCCGGCCAGGCGCGGCTGGCCGAACTCGCAGCCGTCCGCCCTGACTGCCTGAAGTTTGATCGCAGCATGATTACCGGGCTGGATCAGGCGGATGCTTCGCAGAAGCGATTCGTCCGCTGCTTGATAGACGCCATTCGCGATATCGGCGTGACCCCGTTGGCGGAAGGGATTGAAACACAGGGGGAACAGCAAGTCTGCGCCGATCTGGGGTTCGAACAGGCGCAGGGATACCACCTGGGAATGCCCAAGCCGATCGATACCTATCGTGACTGGAAGTCGTCGCCGTCCGAAGAGGAGATGGCTGTGTCTATGGACCGCTGTGTTGCGATGCCGGTGTAAGACGTGTCGATCCATTGAAATCCGGCCACCATCGACTCATCCCGAATCGCTGAGCAACTCCTGCAAATGAGCGAGCGTTCGCGTGAGCAGCACACGGATGGCACCGTCGGACTTGCCGAGATGTTCGGCGACTTCCTTCGTGGGACGGCCTTCGACATAGCGTAGCCGCAGGGCCTCACGCTGATCTTCCGAGAGGCTGGAAATCGCTTGTTGCAGGCGGAATTCCTTTTGATCGCGTGAGAAGGCCTGGCTGGGCGAGGTCATGCTCGCCACGAGCAGGTTGATGAAGCCGATCGGGTCGTTGTCATTCCTCGGTGCGTCTGCCGAGACCTCGCGAGCCGCACTTCGTTTCTGAGCCGCCACGTGGTGACGATGAGCGTCGATGATTCGCTGCTCCGCCAATTGACAGAGCAGCTTGAACGAGTCGCGTCCGGGGACATCGAACTGTGCGGGGGAGGCCAGCGCCGCGAGAGTCACCTCCTGCAGGATGTCCTCCGGCTCCAGCTTGCGTCGGAGCGCCGGGCCGAGATTGCGATCGATGTAGGCCAGCACCTTCAACCGTTCCGCTTCGATGAAGGCGGCGAGTTCATCGAGGCTCGCAAAACGGGGCGGCTGCGGTGCGTCGGACATGACGGGTCTCAAACGATGGGGGAAGCGAAGATGGTCGCGAGGGGGAGTATATCGCCGCCGCGCTCGTGCGCGACTGGAATCTCTTGCGGGACGCGGCTAGTACTACGGCGCACGTTCCTTCTGCCTGCCGGAACCCAATCCCATCGGAGCCGGGCGAGGGGGACGGAGCAGCCGAACGTTCGGTAGATCGTGCGACGTTGGTGTAGCTGAAGTCGCAAGACTTCAGATCGGAACACTTGCGAGTTCCGCTACAGTTGCGTGAGACGTGTTCTGGCGACCTGTTCCCTCTGACGAAGTTCGACGCGTGAGCATCCCACCCTCCAGGCTTGCCGGGGACGATTGGTCGCGGTTGGAAGCCGCGATTGAGGCGTTCTCGCGGGCGTGGGACGAGTCTCCGTCGCCGCCCGATCTCGCCGAACATCTGGCTCGCGCCGCGGCCTCGTTGCGGGACGAGTTGGCTGTCGAACTGATCAAGCTCGATCTCGAACGCCGCTGGCAGTGCGGACTGCGTCGGTTCGTCGAGGACTATCTCGACGAAGTCCCCGGGTTGCGAGAGCGGTTGCCAGCGTGGCTGATCTTCGAGGAGTATCACGCCCGCAAACTGGCGGGGGACGAAGTCGGGTCAACAGAGTTCTTCGAGCGTTTCCCGTCACACGCCGTGGAACTGCGGGAGTTGTTCCATCTCGATCCGCAGTTCCACTCGACGCCCATGATGGATTCGTCCGCTCCGCGCGGGCTCGGGCTCGCGCCGGGTGAGACCATCGATGACTTCGACCTGCTGCTGCGATTGGGGGCAGGGGCGTTTGCCACCGTGTTTCTGGCCCGGCAACGTTCGATGCAGCGGCTGGTGGCGGTCAAGATTTCGGCCGACAAGGGGGATGAACCTCAGACGCTGGCAAAACTCGATCACGACAACATCGTCCGCGTGTACGATCAGCGATTCGTCCCCGAGCGAGAGTTGCGGTTGCTCTACATGCAGTACGCCGCCGGCGGCACGTTGGCCGATGTCATCAGCACCCTGCGTCGCCTGCCGCACGGGCAGTGGGATGGCCGTCAGTTCTTGAAGGCCATCGACGCGGTGCTCGATGCGCACGGCGAGTCTCGTCCGACCGACTCGACCCTGCGACGCAAGCTGGCGGAGATGTCGTGGCCGCAAGTCGTCTGCTGGATCGGAGCGCAGTTGGCGCGGGCGTTGGACTACGCTCACCGCGCGGGCGTGCTGCACCGCGATCTCAAACCGGCCAACGTGTTGCTCACGGCGGAGGGCGTGCCGAAACTGGCCGACTTCAACATCAGCTTCAGCGCGAACGTGGAAGGCTCATCGCCGGCGGCGTACTTCGGCGGCAGTCTCGCTTACATGTCGCCCGAACAACTCGAAGCCTGCAACTCGCGACACGAGCGGGTCGCGTCCAGCCTCGACGGCCGCAGCGACTTGTTCTCTCTCGGAGTGTTGCTCTGGGAATTGCTGACGGGCAATCGCCCCTTCGATGACGATGAGAATCCGTTGGGCTGGGCCACGCGGTTGGAGGAGATGACCGAACGAAGGCAGCGCGGCGTCAATGATTTCCAACGGCTGGGACTACGTCATGCGGATGCTCCGGGACTCGACGAGGTGCTGCCGCGATGCCTCGCCGCGCAACCGGACGATCGGTATGCGACGGGCCTCGAACTGGCCAATGAGCTGGAACTCTGCCTGCAACCGGACGCGAAGCGGCTGCTCAGCGGATCGGCCGTTGGCTGGCAGCGCTGGGCGCGGCGCTGGCCGGTCGTCACGGTGGCGATCATCACGTTGATCCCGAATGTCGTCGCCGCAGTCTTCAACTTTCTCTACAACCACGGCGAGATCGTCGCCTGGCGGCGAGACGCCGAGCCGACGTTCATGCGGATTCAAATGATCATCAACCTGATCGCGTATCCGGCGGGGCTCTCGTGCGCCGGCTGGCTGGCCGGTTCTGTCGGCCGGGCGACTCGCAGCGACCTCCGCGCGAAGCTGACCGCCGCGTCACTGGCCGAACAGCGTCGACGGTGCCTCGAACTGGGCAACCTCGCCGCGATCGTCGGCCTGACCCTCTGGTTGATCGCCGCGCCGGCCTATCCGATCTCACTGCACTTGATGTTGGGGGACGTGCCGACGGAATTGTACGGCCACTTCCTGGCGTCGCTCGCGCTGTGCGGATTGATCGCGGCGGCGTACCCGTTCTTCGGTGTGTCGTTTGTGGCGGTTCGCTGCTTCTACCCGACGCTCGTGCAGTGGGAGTCGATGTCGCGCGACGACGTCGCATCGCTGCAACGCCTCGCGCGGCAGACGTGGCTGTTTCTGGTTCTGGCCGCGTCGGTGCCGATGGTGGCCGTGATGATCGTCGTGGTGTGCGGCCTCCACGATCACCGGTTCGCACTCGTCGTATTGGCCGCCGGAGGAACTCTTGGCTTCGGTATCGCGGTCACCGCTTTCCGGCTCGTACAGTCCGACCTCGCGATCCTGACGCGAGTGATCTCGCGCTCGGATCGGTGACTGAACCACGCGGCGGCGGGCGGGATTATTCATGGTCGCCTACCAACCCGAAGCGTAAGTTTTGAAGTTGCGCTTGTGGATGAATACGTGTGGACGAATGATGATTTCGCACCGCCGTTCAGTGTTCTTCATCCGTGCCCCGGCCCTGCCATCCGTGCTATCCCCATGACTTTTTTCTAG
>JANODP010000146.1:0-1973 GCA_031412755.1 Schlesneria sp.
ATGACGCAACCCTTTCAGGGTAGATGGCGAATGCGTTCTCCCTCCCAGGGTAGCCCGCCTGCGCGGGCAACCCTGGGCTATGAGACGCAACTCCTTCGGAGTAAAGACACCTCGTTCAACCCCAAACTTGGAACTACTGAAACCGGAAGTTGACAGCCTGCACTTGAGTCGTCCCGATTCGCACGGAGATTTGTGACATGCCAGACGCCCGCGTTCCCGTGATGGGCGACGGATTGCCGCCGCTGTTCATCGAGTTGCTTGGTCCGGGCATTGAGGTGCTGGAGTGGGACGACGGCCCGCAGTCCGAGGCGTTGGCCCGCGCGGTCGCGTTCATCACGTATGGCCATCCGCGCGTCGATGGGCCGCTGATGGATCGGGCTCCGCATCTGAAGGTCGTCAGCAATCATGGCGTCGGCGTCGATCACATCGACTGCGACGCGGCGAAGGCTCGCGGGATCGCGGTCGGGAACACGCCCGGTTGCCTCGATGCGTCCACGGCCGACATGACGCTGGCCCTGATGCTGGCGGCGGCCCGCAATGTCGTGGTCGGCGACAAGTTCGCGCGGTCTCCCGAATTCACGCACTACGATCCGTCGGTCCTGATCGGGTACGAGGTCACCGGCAGCACGCTCGGCATCGTCGGCCTCGGGCGCATCGGCAAGCAGGTCGCCCGCCGCGCGAGGGCCTTTGAGATGCGCATCGTCTACCACAACCGCCGACGCGACGAGGTGGCCGAACGGGAACTGGGGGTTGCCTACCGCTCGCTCGACGATCTGCTGGCCGAGAGCGACTTCGTCACTCTCAACTGCCCGCTGACGGCCGAGACGACAAACCTGATCGGCGCGCGGGAACTCGCGCTGATGAAGCCGACCGGCATCCTGATCAACGTCGCGCGCGGACCGGTTGTCAACCACGATGCGTTACTCGCCGCCCTCAAGTCGCGCCGCATCGCCGCCGCCGGGCTCGACGTCACGATTCCCGAGCCGCTGCCGCGCGATCATCCGCTGCTCAAACTGGACAACCTCGTCATCACGCCACACCTCGGCAGCGCGTCGAACCACACCCGCCGCCGCATGATCGAGATGAGCATCGAGAACCTCAACGCCAGCCTGCGCGGCGAACCGCTCCCCTGGCGCGTCGTCTGACGTTTCCTTTTGCCTTGGGCGTCAGCCCTCTTCCTGCCTTCTGAGCGGGGCGGCGTCAGCCCCCTGGTTCCGGTGTCTCTCTGGCGCACACCTTCCGGCCCATGTACCCGGATGATTCATGCCTCGGGTAATGCCGCCGACAGAACGTGACATTGAAGCCTGACGCGCAAGCGAAGGTTCTGCTGTAACATTCCTTCGCTTGCGCGTCAGGCTTCAATGTGACCATGAATAATTCGGGTGTACACTCTGCCGAGCCGATTCCAACATCGCTGAATTCGCGTCCCGCACCTTCGACCGTTGCGAGCCACACGATGACGAAGCCACTCCTCGCAACTTCCGGTGCAGCGCTGATCGCCGTCGTCGTCATCACCTCGTTCGCACACGCCGCCGACACACCGCCTCCGCACTTCGACCGCGAGATCACGCCACTCCTCAAGCGGCACTGCGTGAAATGTCACGGCCCCGCCAAGCAGGAAGCCAAACTCAACCTCACGGCATCGAGCGGCCTTTTGCGCGGAGGCAAGAGCGGTCCGGCGCTCGTCCCGCACGATGCCGACGCGAGCCTCCTCTGGCAGCGAGTCGCGTCCGATGAGATGCCGCCCGACGCGCCGCTGACCGCCGACGAGAAGTCGCTGCTCAAACGCTGGATCATCGCTGGAACACCGGGCCTTGCGCGAGACGCCGCGAACAAGAATGGCGCGGACCACTGGGCGTTTCGAAAACTGTCGAGAGACGAGAGTCGGGGGGGGGGGGGGCCCGCGCGTGGGGGGGGGGGGGGGGCAGCAAGAGCCGCGAAGCGCCCGCCCGCCACCCCAAAAAAAGCCCCCC
>JANODP010000147.1:0-18382 GCA_031412755.1 Schlesneria sp.
GTTCAAATTTCAAAATTGGCCAAGCCACGGGATGAGATCATCGACGATCGAATCACGGCCAATTTTGAAATTTGAACGCCCGACCCCAGTGCAAGAGACTGACGGTCAGACCTCCGCGAGCCGTTCGTTCGAATCGCCAAACTCTTTCAGAGGAATGCCGCACTTGTCGAGCATCGACAGATAGAGGCTGCACATCTTGCGGTTGGGCTTGTCGAGGTAATCGAGGACTCGGCCCCCCTTGATCTGGCCCCCGGCCCCACCGAGCAGCACGACGGGCAGCTTCGTCGCGTCGTGGCTGCCGGTCAGCATGCTCGAACAGTACAGCAGCATCGAGTTGTCGAGTGCCGTGCGCTCTCCCTCCTGAATTCCGTCCAGCTTCCGCGCGATGTAGCCGAGTTGCTCGATGAAGAACTGATTCACCTTCAGCCAGTCGGCGGTGTCCGAGTGCGACAACAGGTGGTGGATCATGTAGTCGACGCTGAGATGCGGGAACCGCAGCGAACTGTGGTCGTTGTTGAGCTTCAGTGTGCAGACTCGCGTCGCATCGGTCTGGAAGCCCAGGACCATAATGTCGCACATCAGCCGCATGTGGTCGGCGATGTTCTGTGGAATGCCGTCGGCCGGTCGCGGCAGGTTGGGCTTGTCGAGCGTGGGTCGCCAGCCTTGCAGCTCGCCCTTCTTCCCGGCGTTCTCGATCCGCTGCTCGATCTCGCGCACGGAGTCGAGGTACTCGTCGAGCTTGCGTTGGTCGGCCGAACTGATGTTCTGGCGAAAACTCTTCGCGTCGGCGATGACCGCGTCGAGCACGCTCTTGTCGCCCCGTTGAACTTCGTCCTTGAAGAGCCGGTCGAAGGCCAGCGACGGGTACAACTCCAGCGGCGTCGGCGTGGTCGGCGAGGACCACGAGATGTGTGAGCTGTAGATCATCGAATAGTTCTTGTGAACCGACGGGTTCGACTTCTCGCAGCCCAGCACGAGGCTCGGCACCTTCGTCGATCGCCCGTGCCGCTGAGCCACCAACTGGTCGATGCTCGTCCCCGACTTGATCTCGCCACCGGCCGATAGCGGCGCCCCCGACAGGAGGTTGCCGGTCTGCGAACTGTGAATGTTTCCCTTCAGGGCCTCGGCGTTGTGCAGCCCGCGGATGAAGAGCATCTTCTCGCGGAAGTCGGTCAGCGGCGCGAGCACCTGGCCGAGTTCCATCTGCTTCCCCTCGCCCTTCGCCCACCACTCCTTACTGTGAAAGCCGTTTCCCGAGAACAACACGGCCAACCGCACCGGAGCCTGACTCCCCGGCTGCGACGGCTTCGCCGTTTCGTCGCCCCACACGCTGAGCGACTCCATCCACGGCAACGCCATCGTGACGCCGACACCACGCAGAAACGTTCGACGGGAGAAATGATGGGAGTATGGTTGTCTCATGGCTTGCTCCTGAGATGCGGTCAGAAAAGGAACGGTTGAGTGCTCAGCAATAGTTTGGAAATTGGACCACTGCGGTATCGATCACTTGAAGCAACATCCGGTCGCGCGATGCGTTCTTGAATTCTCCCCAGATGGGAAAGGTGAAAGAAGCGGGTGCGAATGCCGGAGCCGCTCGTGGCCAGGGGTATTCGGGATTCGGACCGCTGTCACCGGCCAAGGCGGGAGCCAGACGTTCGAGAGCATGTGCCAACGGGGAAACTTGCCTGATCCATTCATGGAGGAGAACCGCTCTGGAAAAACCCAGCCACTTCGCAATGCGATCGACCTCGGCACGCGGCCGATCATCTAGGACTTGCAGGAAACGAACGAATGATACGTGGCTTTTCGGAGGCGGGCCACCCGTCCTCCAAAAGTACGCCTTGCCGAGCTTCTCGGTCGCCATTTGAAGATAGTGCAGTTGGTGGCATGGTGCCGCACCTTGCTTCCGCAGTACGACCAGGACCGAATGGTCGGACTGCAACTGTTCGAACCAAATGCGTTGGTACGAATTCATGCTACCCCCGATGGAATGGCCGCATGTTGTCCAACGACCATCCGGCCGGCAGCCTGAGCTTGCCTCGCCCAATCCTCGTCCATTGGTCGGGACTCACGTCAAGAATCTTGACGGTGTGAGCATCGTCGCCTGCCGGGTCAAATCCAAACTCAAGTGGCTCAAGCTCACCTTCATCCCTGATGGCGGCGATCTCATTGACTTCCACCAGTCGGATTTCTCGTTCCGCAGCTCGGTCCGGCAGGTAATAGACGCCGCAGATTCCGGGATCGGTTTCCATGTGACGCTGGGCGTACTCGGCGGCCCATTCCAATGGATTGAACTTCGTTGCGATCATGGGTTCCTCGCAGAGATTGAAAGGCGTAATTTTGGATCCGGCATACTCTCACAAAGCTGACTGCAGCGTCTTCAGCCGCACGGCGTGCCGGCGTTTGAGCCGCTGGTTTTTGGGATCGATTTCGATCCCGACGGACTCAAGGGCCGTCACTCCCAACAGCGGTTCCGCATCGTCATCGTCACCCATGATAATGGTGCCGCCCACAATCTCACCCATGAATTCCAGATCGGCCGTGGTGACATCGAAGGTGAGTTCCGAGCCGTCGGCCAATTCATAGACCCGCTGCCCTTTGGGCTTGAGTCCAATGGCCTCCAAATGAACGCGGGGAACCATGGAATCGGTCGCGCCCGTATCCACCAGAAACAAGCCGTCCCAACTTCGATTGAGGTCAGCAGGATTGCGAACCGTGACCGTGACCTGCGTGGCACCCATGCTGTGTCCTTTCGAGAGACGTTGTTGACGACACCAAACCAATTCAGTCGCTGGAGGGCAAATCTTTACCACGAATTTCGCGGAACTGCGGGCTGGCGATGATTGTCTCCACTGCGACAGAGAAACGATAGTCGTGCTTGGCGAGTTGTTGCTGCATCTCGGTCAGCAGTGGTTCGTCGGAAAGTTGGATGCCCCGGCCGAGCGAGTAGCCCAGCAGCTTGCGACAGAACTGACGCAGGAAGGCGTCGCGTCTCGTTTTCACGAGATAGTCGCGCAGGCCGGCAAGACCATCGATCTTGGTTCCATCGGGCAGCGTCGTCCGCGTGTCGATCGCGAGGCCAGCCGCATCCTTCTGACGGAAGCGACCGATCGCGTCGAAATTTTCGAGGGCGAAGCCGAACGGATCGATCCGCGCGTGACACTTGATGCACGCCTCGTCAATGCTGTGTCGTTCAATGAGCTGCCGCTCGGTCAAACCTGCGGGAACGGTGTCGGGAAGCTGAGGCACGTTCTTCGGTGGCTTCGGCAGTTTCTCGCCGAGCACGACTTCGCTCAGCCAGTTGCCGCGCAGGATGGGACTCGTGCGCGAGGCTCCCGACTGCTTGGCCAGAGTCGTGGCCAACGACAGGATTCCACCGCGCGAAGACTGCTTCACTCCGTCGACCCGTCGCCATTCCGGCCCCGTCACGCCGGAGATGCCGTAGTGCTTCGCGAGCTGCTCATTCAGGAACGTGTGGTCGGCATCGAGGATGCTGAGTATCGAGCCGTCCTTCTGGAACAGGTCGGTGAAGAAGCGGATCGACTCCTCGTACATGTCACCGCGCAGGTCGGTGAACTCGGGGAAGTGTTTTTCACTTTTCTCGTCGTGTGAATCGAAGTCGTAGATGTGGAGCCACTGGCAGGCGAACTCGGTGGCCAACCGCCGCGTGCGCGCATCGGCCAGCATCCGTTTCGCCTGGACTTTGAGTACCTCGGGCTCATGCAGGCGACCGGCAGCGGCGACCGCGCGCAATTCGGTGTCGGGTTGGGATGACCAGAGGAAGTAACTCAGTCGGCTGGCGAGTTCCGCATCGGAGACTGCTGCCGCCGCAGTGCCGCCGGGTGCTCGTTCAAGTCGATACAGAAATGCCGGCGCGATGAAGACCCGGGCGAGCGTGAACCGGAACGCCTCGTCGTGAGGCAGTTCCTGTTCGCGGAGCCTGCGGTACAGGTCGCGCAGTTCGGCGGCTTCGGCTTCGGTCAAAGCACGACGATAGGCTTGGGCCGCGAACTGGATCAGTGCCTCAATTTGTTTCGGTTCCGCGCCGACGAGTTCCTTCCGAAACGCGGCCGCGCGGTCGTTGATCGGCTTGCGCATCGGTTCGAACACCTTGGGATCCGCATCCTGGGTCGCGTACTCCATCAATTGCAGGTAGGCATCGACGAGCGTCAGGGCGTCGTGGCTGACGAAGTGCAGTTCGTTCCACAGCCGGTCGAGCTTCGTCTTCTGCGAGTCGTTCAGCATCAGCCGCTGCAGGTGATCGTCCTCGCGGTAGAACAACGTCAGCGTGACGACCTCATCGACCGGCACGATCTTCGTGTAGCACAGCGCCGCCGGGAACCAGTTTCGGAATTCCTCGAACGAGGTCTCGATGCGCTTCCGCGATTCGCTTCCCTCCCTGACGACGACCGGCGTGGCATGCGAGACGCCGCGATTGTTCGACGTCCACGGGCCGTTGGCGTTCGTTTCGACGGTCGCGGTCGGTCGCAGGCCGGAGGCGGACTCGGGCTTCGTCGTCAGCACCTGCAACTGCACGCTTCCCTCCTGGCCGGTCTCGGCGTGCAGCAGGCCGGAGACAACGAACTCCGCACCGACGACGAGGTCCGCCGGGAATCGGACCTCGATCACCGACGGAGCCTGCACGCACAGGCTCGCCGGTTCGACGCCCCCGCCATTGGGATGCTTTCCGAACAGCGCGGGATCAAGCCCCGACGACGGACGGGCAGAATCTTTCTCCCCTCGCCCCGGCTCTGCGGGGAGAGGGGCCGGGGGTGAGGGGTTCTTCACCGTCAAACTGCCGGGAGCAAACAACGGCCCACCGAGTGACGTCAGTTGCTGATGCAGTTGAACGTCCGGCGCGTCCTTTGGCAGCGCAGCGGCTCCACCCTGCAACAGCTTCTGGACGTCGTCGGCGAGCTTGGCTTTTTCGTCGGCCGTCGCAGCCGCCTGCCAGCGTGCGAGCAGTGTCCCCGCCGGGATGACATGTCCCGTCGAGCCGGTCGCCGGCTCGGAGTAAAAGTTCCAGACATCGGCATTGCCGTGCGAGTCCTTGTGGGGATTCCCGGCGAGAATGTCGGGCGACAGATCGCGCGCCATGTCCCACTCGCGCGTGCCGTCGTTCAGCTTCAAATCGATCGCCGTCAGGTCGCACGAGTGATTGCCGTCGCGCGGATTGATCACCAGCGACACCACGTCCTGGGCCTGCACGGCGATCTTCTCCAGCGGACCGATCGGAATCACCTTCGCCCCCTGGCTGACCCCCGCCGCCAGCCGCTGCCGCGTGTTGCCTCGACGCAGTTCGAGCGACCACGCGACGCCGTTGCCGCATTCCGGATGAGCATGCTGCACGCTGCCGCTGATCGTGAGCGTCGCCGCCACCGGGCTGCGCCAACCGACCGCGACCGACAGCTTCGGAGTCGGATGGACGGCAATCCCGTGCGGCTTCATGTTGCCGGGAATGCGCACGTGCTGATCGGACGAATTCGCCACCACGCTGAGGGCTTCGTCGCCGACCCAGCCCTTGATGAAGTCGTAACCCGCGCCGCTCTCCTGCTTGCGTGAGATCGGCGTTCCCAACTTCACCGGACCTCCCGCTCCGATGCCGAGATAGTCGAGCCATGCGGTGAGTACTTCTTTCTCGACGCCATGTTTCTGCGCGAGTCGCGCCGCATCGACCGGCCCCGTTGTCGCACTCGCCTCGGCCGCCGCGCCGAGACACTTCGCTGTACTCGCGAAGATTCGTTCGCGTCGAACGGCCAGTTCCTGTGTGACCGCCCGCACGTCGCGGAGCAACAAATCCGGCCGACCGGCAGCCATCAGGCGAGGACGCTCCCAAACGACGAAGTCTTGTTCGCGTCCATCTCCCGCATCACCCGCTGTCAGATAGAGCACGACCTCTTTCCCATCCGCCGACGTCGGCAGCTTCAGCTTGAGTTCCTGCCGCGCGGTGAGCGGACTGACCGGCTCGATCCACGCCTTCGGACCGCCGAGCTTGCCGATGTGCCCCACGCTCGTGAACCGCCACAGCGTCTTCTGCCACAGTGCGATCTCGTTGGCGAGAGCCGCCACATCCGCCGGCTTGGCCGCTCGCCAGCGCATCCGCAATCCGTCCATCAAGAGCGACGGTGGGCGTGCGGGCGACTCGGAACCGATCGACAACACCTGCCACAACCCGCCGAGGTACTTCGCATTCAACCCGTGCTCCTTCGCGACGGCCTCAATCGACTTGCTCCCCTTCGCCAGCGCCTCGCGCTCCTGCAAGGTGGCGAGCAGATATTTTTCCACGGGCAGCCGGCCCCCTTCATTGGTGTCGAACACGATCCCCTGCAGATTGACCTTGTCGCCGCCGCGCGGGTCGGTGAACTGGCGATAGAAGTCGCGAATGTCGGCGAGCGTCTGGTTCGTCCAATCACTGGGCGTCTCGTCCCTGGAAAACCGAAACCCATCCGGCAGCAACACCGCATGACTGGCGATCTCCTTCGCCGCATCGAAGTACTTGGTGACCATCGACGGCGACATGACGAGGGCGCTGCCGGTGTTGGTGAACCCCTCACCCGCCGCCCCGTCCACCGGAAAATCGCGCGCCGGGCTGAGTGACTCGACGCCCGTCAGATCGCGGATGGTGTAGGTGTACTCGGCATTGCTGAGCCGACGCAGCACGACCGGACCCGGGTCACCCGCGTTCGCCAGCGCTTCGGCGTGAAGATACCGCTCGACCCACCCGCGCAGTTGCTTCCGTTGCTCGGTCGACGGTTGCTTCGCATCCTTCGGCGGCATCTCACCGTTGTCGAGCATCTCGACCACCTTCAGCCACGCCTTCGTCCCGCGCCGCACGTCGTCGAGCTTCGCAAACCGTTCGAGGTCCAACTCCCCCTCCTGCTTGGCGGTCGAATGACACTCCAAACAGAACTGCTTCAACAGTGGCCGAGTCTTCCCGGCATACTCGTCCGCCAGTCCGGAGAAGTGATCGGCCTTCGGCTCTGCGGCCGACAGTGACGAGCAGGTCACCATGAGCAGCAGCAGCGACGCGGCACCGCGAAGTTTGGACGTTGGAAAAACGGACTGCATGGCATGATCTCGCGGGGTTGGTCGGGGTGGGGTTCGCGCCGTCAAGCTGACGTTAGCAGCCGCCCGATGATCAGACAATCTTGACCACGCGCTGGGCCGCGTGTGGGGCGCAGTCGGTAATTGGTGGTCCTTGGTTTTCGGCCCGATGGGCCATCCGTTCTCCCAGCCAGGGCCATCGGCCCTGGGAAAGGTGTCGCTGGAAGATTTGAGGCCCAACGGGCCGACAGTTCATCACCACATTCCGCAGGAACTTCTCGAATCCAACTCGACGTTGCCCGAAGAAAGAACAGGAGAATTGCCGGCCCGTTGGGCCTCTTGTGCGAGAGACGGCTTGATCCCAGGGCCGTTGGCCCTGGCTTGGCGAACGGATGGCCCTTCGGGCCGGAAGAGGTGACCACCAAATCAAATAACGACTGCACCCCCGCGTGTGCGGGAACGTCTTCGTCACATGGCCGACGATCAGAAATCCGACGACCAGCGAATGATCGCGGTGTCGGGCGGGCGGTAGTCGCCGAGGTTCGAGCGGTAATCGACGACGCGGTCGAAGACCCAACCCGCCTCGAGCCGGCTCGCATGTCGTTTCTTGTTGTTGATCTCCAGTCCGACGAGCAGTCGCAGATCGCGCAGCGTGATGATGTCGCGTGCCCCGGACATGCGGTTGATGGCCCACGAGCCGCCGCCGAGTTCTCCGGCAACGTAACACCAAACCTGGTCTTTGTCCGTCTGCGTGATGCGTCGCGCGATCTTCGGCCGGGGAAAGACCAGATCGAGCAACACGTCGCCGTCCGGCGGCGCATACGTCAGCCCCGCGACGGGCAGCAACTGAATATCTTCGCGATCGAGGTCCATCACGCCAGCCGTCCAGCGCCAATCCGTGTCGGCTTGGTAGATGGCGACCGCGTGCCAGGGGAGGCGGAAGATCTGGGTCGATTTCTCAAAGTCGGTATTCCAGGTCGGCGTGATGCGCAAGTCGGTCGTCAGCTTCGTACCGAAGTTGAAGGCCCAGCCGATGTCGAGTTGGAGTGTGTAGAGGCGCGGCGGCAGATCCGTCACGAACGGCCCCGTCAACCATCGAATGGCATACCCGAAGTTCACGTCGAAGCGGGCCGTATGCCCGTCTTCGATCGCCATCATCGGCAATGCTTTGCTCTCGAGTTCCAGAATGCCGAGGTCGTCCCCTTTGCCAACCAGTCCACCGAGCGAGAAATGGTTGTTGGCCATTTTGGTTTCATCGGCCTTCGGCTGCTTCTCTGCCTTCTCGGCCGCACCGTCAATCGGCACCGCCACATCGCTGAGCGGCTGGGGCGGCACGATCAGTTCGTCGTCGTCGGCAACTTCCTCTTCCGAGTTCTCCAGCGTGGCGACGCCCGGCAGTGGTGGAGTTTGATCGGTCTCGATCAGGCGGACCGGCTCATCGTCGGAATCGACGACCAACCGCAGTTCGAACGTCGGTCGCCGCGGGTGGAAGAGCGGCCTTTCGCTACGGGCCAACAGCGGCACGCTGCGGTTCCGAAACGACTCGCTGACGGACCAGACCGTCCGCAATCGAATGGCGGGTTCTCGAAACGGTTCGGCCGCCGGCAGCGAGGCGACCGTCACCAGCACGAACACGAGTCCACCGACGCCGCGCAGCATCAAAGCGATCCTCGCCCAGAGGCGACCTGATTAAGACGGGAAAGGGCGCGGCTGATATCACTTCCCCGGAACACGGTCAAGATCGCCGGTTGGTCAGTAATCCCGCACGCTGCCATCGATCAGCGTCGGCTTGGGCCATTTGAAGACGCGCTTCGGGTCGGCGTTGACCTTCTCGAATTGAGACTCATCAATGGTGACGCCGAGGCCCGGGCCTTCGGGAGCGGTGACGTGGCCGTCGTCCAGAACCTTGAACGTTTTGTTGGCGACTCCCGGCGGCATGAGGTGGCCGTCGAGATACATCTCATGAATGACGAGGAACGGCACGACGAACGCCGCCTGCAGGCTGGCCGAAACGCCCAGCTCTGAACAGGTGCAGTGCGGGGCCAGCGGCACCATGTAGGCTTCGGCCAGGGTCGCGATCTTGTGCATCTGGCTGATGCCGCCGGTGTGGGCGCAGTCCGGTTGCAGGATGTCGATGCAACGCTCCTGCAGGTACGGGATCATGCCCCAGATGGTGCGGTCGCGCTCGCCGGTGGCCAGCGGAATCTTGATGCTCTGTTTCAGCCGCTTGAAGACTTCGATGTTGCCCGGCCCGGCCGGTTCTTCGAGGAACAGAATGTCATACGGTTCGATGGCGGCGGCGAGTTGGATCAGCATCGCGGGCGGGATGGCACAGTGGGCGTCGAACATCACCGAGCCATCGGGGCCGACCCGCTCGCGCGTCTGCTTGACCATCTTGACCAGCGGCTCGATGTCCTTCGGATCGCCCGAGTGCGGATGCGGCCCGCCTGTCCCCACCTTGTGAGCCTTCGCGTGCGAGTAGTACTTCACCTTGTCCCGCACCGGTCCGCCGAGCAGCCGATACACCGGCACGCCCCACGCCTTCCCCGCAATGTCCCACAGCGCCATGTCGATCGCCGAGATCACGTGCGTCATGAACGGCCCGCCGCGCATGTCGCGGTGCGAGCGATACAGCTTCTGCCACAGATATTCGACGCGCGTCGGGTTCTCGCCGTCGAGCAACTCGAACAGCGACTGAGCCAGCGCGATGGCCACCAGCGGGTCCAGCCCCGTGATCTCGCCCCAGCCGGTGATCTGGCGATTGGTCTCAATCTTGAGGTACGCCTTCGTCCCGACGCGAAAGCCCTTCAGCGACGAGATGCGGATGTTGGTCCCGCGATCCTCGACGTTGGCCGCCGGGTTGTCCTGACTGTGCGACACATCGGCCAGCATCGCCAGACCGGCGGCGAACGAACCGGCGGTGAGCATGTCACGGCGGGTCACTCCTGTGGCAGGCTTTGGTCCAGTCATCGGGCATCCTTTCAAGAGGGGAGCAGTATGACGGCCGATCATAAGCGGAACGACTTCGAGTTGTGAGTCTCCCGCGCTGGCGAAGGTCGCCGTCGTCGGGCATCATGCTGACTGGTGACCGTTGTTCCTTGGTGGGGGTGACTTCATGTCTCGCAGTCTGGTCTGTTGTTTGATTCTGTTCGTCCCGTGCTACGCCGCGCTTTCGGCCGACACGCCGATTCCCGATGTCGTCGAGTTCAATCGCGACGTGAGGCCGATCCTGTCGGAGACGTGTTACGCCTGCCACGGTCCCGATGCGAACAAACGTGAGGCCGAACTGCGGCTCGACACGGAAGCCGGTCTGTTTGGGACGGCCTCGAAAACGAAGCCGGTCGTGGCAGGAAATGCGGGTGAAAGTGACCTCATCAAACGAGTCACCTCGGCCGATCCCGAACAGCTCATGCCGCCGGTCGACTCCGGCAAGAAACTGTCTCCGCGCGACATCGCTGTCCTGAAGAAGTGGGTCGAGCAGGGAGCCAAGTGGCAGGGACACTGGGCGTACCTCAAGCCCGTTCGCGCCGCGGTGCCGAAGGTCGAACAGGCGGGCTTCGTGCGGAACGACATCGACCGGTTCCTGCTTGCGAAGTTGAACGCCGCCGGGTTGAAGCCGTCGCGTGAGGCCGACCGGATCACGCTGATTCGGCGGTTGTCGTTCGATCTCACCGGGCTGCCCCCCACGCCCGAGCAGGTCGATCAGTTCGTGAACGACGCCAGTCCGGACGCCTACGACAAGGTGGTCGCGCGGCTGCTGGAGTCGCCTCACTTCGGCGAGCGGATGGCCGTCCATTGGCTCGACCTCGTGAGGTTCGCCGACACGGCCGGTTATCACAGCGACAACCCGCGCGACATCGTCCCCTATCGCGACTACGTCATCCGCGCCTTCAACGAGAACCTGCCGTTTGACAAGTTCACCGTCGAGCAACTGGCGGGCGACCTGCTGCCGTCCCCGAGCGTCTCGCAGAAGGTGGCATCGGGTTACAACCGGCTGTTGCAGACGACCGAGGAGGGCGGTGCTCAGGCGAAGGAGTACATCGCCAAATACGCCGCCGACCGCGTGCGGAATGTGTCGAGCGTCTGGCTCGGCGCGACGATGGGTTGCTCCGAGTGCCACGATCACAAGTACGACCCGATCACGCAGCGCGACTTCTACGCGATGGCTTCGTTCTTCGCCGACGTTCAGGAGACGCCCGTCGGTCGCCGCGAACCTGGAATGCCCGTCCCATCACCCGAGGACGAGAAGGAACTCGCCCGTCGCGACAGCGAAACGGCCGCCGCGAAGAAGCGGCTCGATGACTCAGTCGCCTTGCTCATCGCAAGCAATCCCGATTTCGAAAAGGATCTGTCTTCCTCTTCCGCGTGGCTGGTCCTCGATTCCGTCGAGACGAAAGTCCAAGGGGAGTCACAACTGAAGCGGCAGGAGGACGGGTCTCTCAAGTCCACCGGCAAGTCGGCGGCTCAGGAAACGTATGTCTTCACATTTGAAGCGAAGTCGAAACTGACGGGCTTCCGCCTCGAAGCCCTGACCGACGACGAGTTGCCCGCGAAGGGGCCGGGCCTCGCACCGAATGGCAATTTTGTGTTGACCGAGTTCAAAGTCGCAATGCTCGGCGCGAACGAGAAGGTGATGCCGGTCAAGGTGGCCCGCGCGGTGGCCGATCATTCGCAGAGCGGCCACGAGATCGCCACCGCCATCGACGGCAAGGATGCTACGGGCTGGGCCGTCCTTCCGCAGATTGGCCAGCCACACGAAGCGGTCTTCGAACTCGCCACGCCGCTGGGTGAGGGGAAGTACACGGTCACTCTCGAATTCAAATCGCAGTTCCCTCAACACGGCATTGGCCGACTGCGCGTCAGCGGCACGTCGGTTGAGAAGCCTGCCACGCGCTGGGTTCCTCCGGCGCTGAGGGCAGTCCTGGCGAAGGCCGCCGATCAACGGAACGATGCCGAGAAGAGTCAACTCCTCGCCTACCTGCGAGACCAGTCAGCCCGCTTCCAACCGGAACGCGATGCCGTGCAGAAGCTGGTCGCCGACCGGGAAGCGTTCGTGAAGCAGATGCCGGCCAGCCTGATCACGGTCTCGGCCGCACCGCGCATGGTGCGCATGCTGCCACGCGGCAACTGGCTCGACGATTCGGGTGAGCCCGTGTTGCCCGCCGTCCCCGCATTCCTTGGCAAGGTCGAGACGGGAGACAAACGGGCCACGCGACTCGAACTCGCCAACTGGATGATCTCGGCCGACAACCCGCTCCCTGCACGCGTCTTCGTCAACCGCATGTGGAAGCTGTTCTATGGTCAGGGGCTGTCGAAGTCGCTCGAAGATTTGGGAAGTCAGGGCGAGTGGCCGACTCATCCCGAGTTGCTCGATCAACTCGCGGTCGAATTCCGCGAGAGTGGCTGGAACGTCAAGCAACTGGTCCGCTTGATGGTCACGACCGGCGCGTATCGCCAAACCTCGGTGCAAACCAAAGAAACCCGCGCGGCCGATCCGTTCAACCGGCTCCTCTCGGCGCAGAACCGCTCGCGCCTCGATGCCGAGTTCATCCGCGACAACGCGCTGGCGATCAGCGGCCTCCTCTCGCCCCGCATCGGCGGCGAAAGCGACCTGCCGTATCAGCCCGAAGGCTACTGGGAGTTCCTCAACTTCCCGCGCCGCACCTGGGTGCATGACAAGGGCGAGCGGCAATACCGTCGCGGCATGTACACGTTCTGGCAGCGCTCGTTCCTGCATCCGTCTCTCGCCGCGTTCGATGCGCCGAGTCGAGAAGAATGCACCGCCGACCGACCTCGCTCGAACACGCCGCAGCAGGCACTGACTCTCCTCAACGACCCCAGCTACGTCGAAGCCGCCCGAGTCTTCGCGACCCACATCATGAAAGAGGGTGGCGACACCGATGACTCCCGCCTCACCTGGGCCTTCCGCCGCGCCGTCTCCCGCGCCCCGAAGCCCGAAGAACTGGCGATCCTCCAAAAACTCCTCGCCAAGCACCGCGAAGAGTTCCGCGCCAACCCGGCTGGCGCCGACCAACTCCCCCGCACCGGCGAAGCCCCCCTCCCCGACGGCCTCAACAAACCCGACCTCGCCGCCTGGACCAGCATCGCCCGCACAATCCTCAACCTGCACGAGACGATCACGAGGCTGTGAGTGTGGGACGGAAGTCATACCTCGGATCTGTAGCTGCGGAGTGACGTTTAGTCGAGACGATGTTATCCTCCGAGCGGCCAAATTCGATTCATGAATTGAAAGGTAACTTCGATGTCAGATGTTTCCGCCGATCTGCAAAATGATCAGGAACTGGATGCGCAGAACGCCATCGTCAGAGCGTTGAAATCGTTGCCCGAAGATTTGAGGTCACGGGTCATGGAGTCCGCCTGTATTTTTGTTGGTATGGATTCTATGGATTCACTGAGGCGAGCAATCGGTATTACGGTTCAGGCACCCTCAGCACCACAAGGCGCAACCTTTCGACCAAACACTCGTGACGATCGTGTTGGGTTTGTTGAGCGAACAGCGATGACGCCAAAAGAATTCTTGTTGGGGAAGGAACCACAAACAGATGTCGAGCGAGTCGCGTGCCTAGCGTATTTTCTGACACACTATAGGGAGACACCGCACTTCAAAACTCTTGATTTGAGCGAACTGAATACCGAAGCCGCGCAACCCAAGTTCTCAAATGCTTCGGTTGCCGTGAATAATGCGACAACTTCTGGCTATTTGGTCCCAAGTCGAAGTGGACAGAAACAACTTAGTTCTCTTGGTGAGCAGTACGTGCTAGCGCTTCCAGACCGTGAGGCAGCGAAAGCAGCAGTTGAACGCATGAAGAAACGTCGTCCAAAGAGCTCAGCGAAGAAAAAGTGAACATCGCGGTCTTCGACAAGGAATCAAACATGGCGACCGTTCGCCGCAGACAAAAACAAGAGGCCATCTGGATTACCCTCTTCAATCACAAGGGCGGTGTCGGAAAAACGACACTTGCCATGCATTTGGCTGCGGCATTGTCCGAGCAGAGGGCTCGCGTATTACTGGTCGATGCTGATCCTCAATGCAATCTTTCCTCATATCTGATCGCCTCAGACGTTCTTGACAAAATGCTTCAAGCCTCTGACTCGGAGAGCGGAAGAACTATTTGGTCGGCGATTTCGCCGGTCGCAGATGGCCGAGGCGAAGTTAGGCAAATCACACCGCACGAATCCGCGATCAAAAACGTTGACTTGTTGGTAGGGGACATTCGGCTTTCGGAGTACGAGCAGTTACTCGGTGGGTTTTGGCTGGACGCTCAAGCACTACGTTCTCGCGGATACCGTGGAATCTCGGCCGTTCCTCACGCTGTTCGCGCCGCGGCGGCCTTGTCGCCATACGACTTCATTCTCTGTGACACAGGGCCAAGTATCGGTGACCTCAACCGGTCGATCTTGATGGCAACGGATTACTTCGTGGTGCCCGCTTTTCCCGATTTGTTCTCAGTTCGGGCGCTGAAGACGCTGGGAGTGACCATCAAGAATTGGATTCAAGAATGGCCGCGACTTGCTGAAATGGCACCGGCAGAAATGGATCTCTTGATGCCGGGATCGCCCCGGTTTCTCGGGTACGTTCTTCAGCGAACTGATCCTCAATCGAATCTGCATTCGACCTTTGCAGCGCAACTGGAACGGCACGTCTACGAAGATGTGGTTGAATTGCTGGGGCCAGGGAATGTCGTCCAAGCACGAGCTCCTTACCAGCTCGGTACCGTTCCCGATCTGAAGGATGCCGCCGTGAAGTCACAACTGGAGGGCGTGCCAATTTGGAAACTACGTGGGAAGGATTCGTCATCCGGTACCTCCGGTGCGGCGCAAGATGCTTACTTCAAGATTGCCAGTGAGATTACACGGTTAACAGCTGCGAAGTGAGGGAAAATGGCGACTCCAAAAAAGCCCAAGGTCGCATCTGATGATGCCGCGATTGACGCTCTGGTCAATCAGTTCCAATCGCATCGATACGTGTTTGAAATTTTGGCTGAAGCGGTAGCGAGTGAACTTCAACGCACTCCTGCACTCAAACCACTCA
This sequence comes from Schlesneria sp., assembly GCA_031412755.1. GTDB lineage: Bacteria > Planctomycetota > Planctomycetia > Planctomycetales > Planctomycetaceae > Schlesneria. Next base: position 15,098 of record JANODP010000147.1, read on the forward strand.
TCCACAGCATTCGACATCGGACCAAGGATCCGGAACACCTTCGCGACAAACTTCTTCGCAAGCGTGCCGATGCCCTCGAAGGCGGCGAGCCGTTCGATGTGACACCCGCAAATCTGTTTGAGAAGTTGACCGATCTGGCGGGTGTCAGGCTAATCCATCTGCACACGAGCCAGTTTCCGCGAATCGACAACGCTATTCGAAGTGTTTTGAATGAGGCCAAGTATCTAATCACCGAAGGTCCGATTGCGAATACGTGGGATAGCGAGTATCGCGATCTGTTTACAGGATGGGGCGCGAAACCGATCGAGCGTGAGTCGATGTACACCAGCGTTCATTACATCCTCGACCCTCAACGAAATACGCCTGTCCGTTGTGAATTGCAGGTACGCACATTGATGGAGGAAGTTTGGGGAGAAGTGTCACATACCGTGAATTACCCCCACAAGACCACAAGCGTAATTGTGAAAGAGCAACTCAAGGTTCTCGCCAGATTCACTTCGGGGTGTACGCGGTTGGTTGACACTATTTTCATCGAGTGAAGCTGATTTGAAGGACATCACACTACGTTGCAGTCAAGACGGTGTGCGTGACTCTTCGGCGCTCGATCCCGACCCAGCGGACCGAATCGCAGAGGCTGCGAATCGTCGGGCCTGACCTGCCGCTTTTCGTTTGCGGTGACGCAATGTCGTTCGTTCCCCGTTTCATCATCACGAACTCAATGACCGCCGGGCTGACGCGGATTGAGCGGGCGCGCGGGTTTCTGGATGCGGCCCACTTGTCCGACGAGTGGATTCGGTCGATGGGGCGGCGGGCGTTGCTGCTCGAAGCACATCACACGACGCACATCGAGGGGACTCAACTGACGCTGGCTCAGGCCGAGCGATTGCTGGCGGGCGAGAGTGTTCCCGAGGCGGACCCGGATGACGTCCGCGAACTGTTGAACTATCGGACGGCGTTTGAGTTCGTGTCGGACTACCTCGACAGCGGCGTCCCGGTTTCCGAGGGACTCGTGCGGGAGATTCACAAGCGGCTGGTCGAGGGCGTTCGCGGCGGGGCCGGCGCGCCGGGCGAGTATCGGCGTGTGCAGAACTACGTCGTCAATGCGGCCACCGGAGCGGCCGTCTACACGCCGCCGCCTCCCGCCGCCGTGCCGCCGATGATGGAAGAACTTGTCGCGTGGCTGAACGCTCCGACCGACATCCATCCCGTCCTCGTGAGCGGCCTCGCGCAGTTTCAACTCGTTCACATCCATCCGTTCGTGGACGGAAACGGCCGGACATCGCGGTTGCTGTCAACGCTCTGCCTGTACCGCGCCGGCTACGACTTCAAGCGGCTGTTCACGATCAGCGAGTTCTACGACCGCGACCGCCTCGCGTTCTATGCGGCTCTTCAGGGCGTGCGCGAACGGAGTATGGACTTCACCGGCTGGCTGGAGTTCTTCATCGACGGTCTGGCCACGCAACTGGATGAAGTCAAGGAACGAGGCCAGCGGGTGATCCTGCGCGACGTTTGGGTGAAGAAGCACCGCTTGAACGACCGCCAAGCTGGCATCCTGGACCAATTTCTGGACGGTGCCAGCTTCAATTTGAGAGCTTTGCAAGAGGTCGTTTCCTCCATACCGCGGCGGACGTTGCAGCGAGACTTGCAGGTCTTGACGGATTGCGGTCTGTTGACGTCCGAGGGAGCCACCCACCAAGCCGTCTATCGACTGAACCATTGAACAACGCCTTCGCGCCAAGTTAGCGCCAGCTTCGCGCCAAGTTAGCGCCAAACTTGCGACACAACTCACGACAAACTTGTGACACGAGACCCGACCCCAGACTGAGTGAATCGAAACAGCAAGAAGCTTCGTAGTCCATGACGCTCTCGCCCCCATCGCCGGACAAATCCTCACAGGGTGGTGGCGGCACGTCTTCGCCTGAAGTGACGCACGTCCGGTTAGTCGTGTCGGCGTGGCTGGCGGGGATGGCGGCGCTGGCTTATCTCTGCCGGACCAGCATCTCGGTGGCGGAGAAGACCATTCGCGGCGACCTCGGGTTGTCCGAGGAACAGATGGGACTGATCCTCGGTCCGGCGTTTTTCTGGACTTATGCGCTGGCTCAGATTCCTTCCAGCCGGTTGGGAGAACGTCTCGGGGCGAGGCTCAGCCTGCCCTGCTTTGCCTGCGCGTGGTCGCTCGCGACGGCGCTGTTCGGTTTCGTGAGCTGGTTCCCGTTGTTGATGGCCAACTGGATGATCGTCGGACTGGCTCAGGCGGGAGCCTTCCCCGTGGCGACTCGCACGATTTCCGTCTGGTATCCGAAATCCGAACGAGCTTTGGCGAGTGGATCGCTGGTGGCGCTGATGTCGGTCGGTGCGGCCGTGGGTGCCGCGCTGACGGGATCGCTGATCGGCTGGATTTCGTGGCGCTGGCTGTTCGTGCTGTATGCCGCGCCGGGGCTGTTGTGGGCGATTGGTTTTGGTGTCTGGTTTCGCAATCGACCGGAAGACCATCCCGCCGTCGGTCCGTTGGAGTTGAAGCACATTCGTCACGACCAGCCGCCGGCCGAGTCATCGTCCCTCGCGGCAGGTGATTCAACAGATGGTGAGCAAACAGCCGCCGAGCCAACGCCGTGGCTCGATCTCGCGACGAGTTGGCCGATGTGGATGATCTGCGGTCAGCAGTATTGCCGCGCGGCGGGACTGGTCTTCTTCGCCAGTTGGTTCGCCACGTTCTTGCAGGAGTCGCGTCACATCACGGTGATGAAGTCGGGGATGTTGTCGATCCTGCCGCACCTGGCGACGGCGGTTGCGTGTCTCATCGGAGGCGGACTGACCGACGCCGTCTACCGCCGTACGGGGCGACTCGATCTGTCTCGCAAGGGACTGGCGGTTGTGAGCCTGACGCTCTGCACGTTGCTGATTTTCTCGGCCTACTTCGTGACCGATGCGACGCTGGCCGTGGTGGTCATCAGCCTGGGGATCTTTTGCGCGGGGCTGGCCGGGCCGAGTGCCTATGCCGTCACGATGGATATGGGGGGCCGCCACGTGGGAGCCGTCTTCGCGACGATGAACATGATCGGAAACTTCGGCGCCGGGATGCTGCCCTGGCTGATCCCGCGCTTCCGAAAATGGATCGCCTCGAATCCGAGCCTGCTCGACTTTTGTGGCGGAGACAGTTGGAATGCCGTCGTGGTGCTGATCGCGCTGCTTCATCTGGCCGCCGCGGTCTGCTGGTTGTTGCTGCCGCTGCGAGGCACCGTGTTTGATCACTCGTTCCTGTCCCCTCGCCCCGGCTTTGCGGGG